>JAZSMB010000060.1:0-10438 GCA_045535685.1 Candidatus Scatosoma sp. | reverse complement strand
TGAAATTGTCTTCCTAAGACCGCTTGGCCTCCGACTTCTCCAACTCGACCAAACCCGTATCGGAATTACCGCCGGCACCAATGAAAAACTCGGCTATATCGGCGAAGGAAAAGGTATTACCGTCCACGCGTACGCGTTGCTATCGCATACGCGGTAAATTGCATACTTCGTATGCGTGAATACAACGCAAGCGTTCGTGAATTGCAACGCTATGCGTTGCGTTATTGAATATTTCCGTAACGCGTTGCAAAGCAACGCAATTCACTGAGCGGTAGCGAAAATTCACGTGACGAAAGGAACAATTCACGACGGCATAGCCGTCAATTCACACGACTGAAAGGAGTAGATTATGCCAACGAAAATAAAAACCCCCACTTCACAATTCGTTTGTGCTCAATGCGGTTATACCGCGCCCAAATGGCTGGGCAAATGCCCCGATTGCGGCAATTTTGGCACGATGCAAGAAGAACTCGTCCGCGTGGAAACGCAAAATACGTCCGCGCGCGTGGGCGTTTCTAAAATGCAAACGCGCGCACTCCCTCTTTCCAAAATCGGGTATGAAAAATTCGACCGCGTACCAAGCGGAATAGACGAATTCGACACCGTTTTAGGCGGGGGTATCGTACGCGGCTCGCTCGTTTTACTCGGCGGCGACCCGGGCATCGGGAAATCTACTTTGCTTACGCAAGTTTCCGCGCATTTGGCGCAAAACCACAAGGTTTTATACGTCTCCGCCGAAGAAAGCTGTTCGCAGGTAAAAATGCGCTGTGAGCGGTTGGGACTCAACTCGGACAACCTGCTTTTACTCAACGAAACGTGCCTTGAAAATATCGAAATGGATTTGGACGGGTGCGAATTCGTCGTCATCGACTCCATTCAAGCGGTATATACGGAAACGCTTTCGAGCGCGGCAGGCAGCGTAGGTCAGGTGCGCGAATGCGCGGCAAAACTCATGCGGATTGCCAAAGCCAACCAAATTACCTTTTTCATCATCGGCCACGTGACCAAAGAAGGCGCTCTGGCAGGCCCGAAAGTGCTGGAGCATATTATGGACACCGTGCTGTATTTCGAAGGCCAGCCGGAAGATAATTTTAAGCTGCTCCGCGCGGTAAAAAACCGTTTTGGCTCGGCGCAGGAGGTAGGCGTGTTCGAGATGACGGACGCGGGCGTGAAAAGCGTACGCGATTATTCCGCCCTGTTTTTATCCGAAACGCGCGGCGTAGCAGCCGGCTCGTCCGTCACGCCGTCGGAAAGCGGCAACCGCTGTATGAGTGTGGAAATTCAAACGCTCATTTCCCGCACCGCGTACGGAATGCCAAGAAGAATGAGTTTAGGCGTGGATTATAACAAACTCGTGGTACTGATTGCCGTTTTGGAAAAACGGTGCGGTATCCCCTTTTTCAACTCGGACGTGTATATCAACGCGATGGGCGGTATCAAGCTGGGCGAACCGTCGGTGGATTTAGCCATTTGCGCAGCGCTTGCGAGCGCGGCAACCGACATACCCATCGACAAGTACACAGCCATTTTCGGCGAAGTGGGTTTAACGGGCGAAATCCGTTCGGTCACGCGTGCGGATAAGCGCGTAAACGAGTGCGTTAAAACAGGGTTCAAGCGCGTAATTTTACCCGCAAAAAATATGAAAGCGTGTCAAAAATACGCAGATAAAATCGAGCTTGTCCCCGTGCAATACGTGGGGCAAATGATAAAAGAACTCGGCTTAAAAACGCCGCCGAGCAAAGCAGAATAACCGCCAAACGAAAGGGGCAGGTGTGCGTTCATCGCATACCTGCCCCATTGTTTTATTGAAAATACGTTATAAAAGCGTCGATAAAAGCTCTTCTTTCGTCTTTAGAGAAAGATAACCGGGCGCAACGTCAAAAACCGTTTTACAACCCACTTGTCCCTCGCCGTTTAATCTATACGCCGCCCGTGCATACGCCACCAAAACGGACGCGGTAAATTCTGCGTTCGAGTCGAGTTTCAGCGAGTATTCGACCACGTGTTTATTTTCGCCGTTTATCCCCGTTTCGCCGCTTCTAATCACAACCCCGCCGTGCGGAAGTCCGCCGTGCTTTTCGTTTAATTCTTCTTGCGAAATGAAATGCACGCTCGTGTCGTACTCGGCAAAATAATGAGGCATATTGACGATTTCGCTTTCGATTTTCGCCTTATCCGCGCCCTCTTTTGCAACCACGAAACACTCGCGTTTATGTTTTTGACGGGTAGTGAGCATGGGATTTTCGCCCTTTCTCACGCTATCGAGCGCCGCTTGCACGGGAATGGTATACTGTTTCGCATCCGCAACGCCGTCAATGCGACGGATCGCATCCGAATGGCCTTGGCTTACGCCCTTGCCCCAAAACGTATAATCGTTTCCGCAAGGCAAAATCGCGCCGGAATACAAACGCGTAAGCGAGAACATTCCAGGGTCCCAGCCCACGGAAATAATCGCGGTTTTGTTTGCTTCTTTCGCTACTTTGTCAACCGCTTGGAAATGCTGTGCAATTTTCGCGTGCGTATCGAAACTATCTACCACGTTAAAAAGCTGTGCAAGCGCGGGCGTTTGCTTAGGCAAGTCGGTCGAGCTGCCGCCGCACAAAATCATAACGTCAATCTCGTTTTGCATGCTCTCTACGGCGTTCGTCGCGTACACGGGTATGCCCGTCAGCGTTTTTACCGTTTTGGGATCACGGCGGGTAAACACCCCCACCGCCGTCATATCGGGGTTATTTTTGATGGCAAGTTCTACGCCGCGGCCAAGATTGCCGTAGCCGTAAATACCGATGCGAATGCTCATAAACTTATCCTTTTGACGGTAAAACCGTCATGAATTGAAATCAAATATTTCGTGAATTGCACGCCTGCGGCGTGCATGAATTGAAACGCTCCGCGTTTCGTGAAATGCAAGGCAAAGCGTTGCGTTATTGTAAAATTTAGCCACAACGCACGCCAACGGCGTGCAATTCACGGAAAGCAACGCTTTCCATTTCACGGCGTTAGCCATTTCACGCAAAGTGAGACTTTGCAATTCATCGCACCATACGTGCTCTATTAAAACATCTCGATATATGCGTCGCGTTCCGCGCCGACGGATACGTATTTCACCTTGCAATCGCACGCTTTTTCGATATAACGGATATAATCGAGCGCGGCTTGAGGCAAATCTTCCTTTTTACGGCAAGCGGAAATGTCGCAATTCCAGCCTTTGACCGTTTCAAATACAGGCTTACAATCGTCCAACACGTCGATGAACGGGAATTCGTGAATAATTTTTCCGTTGAGTTCGTACGCTACGCATACTTCGATTTCTTCATAACCGGACAAAATATCCATTTTGGTAAGCGCGATTTCGGTTGCGCCTTGACAACGGATGCCGTATCTGGACGCCACCACGTCAAACGGCCCTACGCGACGGGGACGACCGGTAGCCGCACCGTACTCGCCGCCCAAATCACGCAAGAACTTCGCCTTTTCGCCGAAATATTCTGCTGTGAACGGACCTTCGCCTACGCAGGTCGAGTACGCTTTCATGATCCCGATCGAATTATCTAATTTCAGTTGCGGTACACCCGCGCCGATGGGAGCATACGCAGCGATCGTGGACGAGGACGAGGTATAAGGATGAATACCAAAATCGATATCGCGCATTGCGCCAAGTTGCGCCTCGAACATAATATCTTTGCCCTCTGCGTGCGCTTGCGTCAAATACAACCCAACGTCGCAAACGAAAGGTGCAAGCACTTTGCCGTATTCTTCAAAATACGCGATGATGTCTTCCGTTTTTACTTCGTCCGCGTGATAACCGCCCACTACGGTCAAGTTTTTCCATTCTACGATGTCCGCAACGCGCGCATAGAGTTTTTCCGTATTCAAAAGTTCGCCCATACGGAACGCCTTTTTATAATATTTATCCGCGTAAACGGGTGCGATACCGCGACGAGTCGAACCGAATTTTTTACCAGCCAAACGGTCTTCTTCCAAACAGTCTTGTAAGACGTTATACGGCATGGTAATAACCGCTCTGTCCGAGATTTTCAAATTTTCAGGCGTAATGACGATACCGCCTTCTCTAAGTTTGGCAATTTCGCCGCAAAGGTGCTTGATATCGATAACCATACCCGGCCCCATTACGTTTACTACGTTCTCGCGCAAAATCCCCGACGGAAGCAAATTCAAGATGAATTTTCCGCGTTCGTTGATAACGGTGTGTCCTGCGTTGTTGCCGCCTTGATAACGACAAACCACGTCGAATTTTTCCGAAAGCAAATCGACCATTCTGCCTTTGCCTTCGTCGCCCCAGTTGATACCGCAAATAGATGTGAGCATAATATATTTTCTCCTTTATTGTTCGTAAGAGATACGGCTACGGCGCAAAACCGCCGTCTTTCCGCATGGTACATTATATACCATTTTACAACCGCTGTCAAGTTAAAATACGAACTCCGCGCTTTTTTTCTAAAAGAAAAAACACGCTAATCGTATCAGCGCGTTTTTTTATTGAGTTTTATCCAAAATCGGCAAGATTAAAAATGGGTTTATTTTTCCTTTTGGCGTACTGATACGTTTGATACGCACCACCCCAGTTATGATCTACGTATGCTATCACGTAATTCGCCTTATCCACCATGTACCTGTTGCGATACGTTATAGCAAATTTTATCGGTTTGTCTTCAATTTCTGGATACAAAATCTCGTCGTAGCGCGACTTTTGATATGCCCAGTACTCGTTTTGATTTATACTCGGTAAATACGGCGAAACAAAAACAAGCGATATTTTCTTATGAGTAGTTTGATATTTTTTACAGCAATGATAAGCAAACGCGTCAAACGCACCATATCCTCCTAAATACATTTGCGCACGTTGGTCGCCAACAAGTTTTTCTAAATATGTCAAAAATTCTTCTTCATTTTTTTGTGCTTTTTGAAATTTTGCGTGTCCACAAAACGTTATAATCATCTATTTTACCTTTTTATGTAGATTTACCTACATATTATAGCATATCAGCAAGAAATAATCAACGATAAGTAGGTATACCTTCCTATATTTTTACCGATTTATTGCTAAAATAAATATGTAGGTAAAACTACGGAGTTGAAACTTCGTAAAGAGGTGATGAGTTGACTGTAAACGACGCTGTGGCAAAACGCATTTCTGCGTTATTAAAAGAAAAGAATATGTCGCAATACCGTTTGGAACAACAATCGGGCATTCAGCACGGCAGTATGCAATGCATTATGAACGGACGCAATAAAACGGTAACTTTAAGCACTCTAATGATGATTGCGCGCGGTTTTCAAATATCCGTAGTCGAATTTTTGGACGACGATATTTTCCGCTCGGAAATGCTGGAAATTGAACAATAAAAAACTCGCCGTTCTCGGCGAGTTTTTTGTATGCTGTTATTCGTTATTTTACCGTTTTACCAACCATTTGACAACGGCGCATTGTAAGCGTTTGGGCAAAATCCCCAAAAGTACGAGCCCAACGTTTCTATGCTTAGAATAAATATATTTCGGGTGTTTTTTCATCGCTACTTTATATGCAAAATGCGCAAATTTTTCCGCTTTCATCGGCGTTCCCGTAAATTTCTCGACGATTTTGCAAAAGTTTTTCGATTCTTCCTTGTACAAACGCGTATCGTCGCACAGTTTTTGCGTAGAAACCGCCGAGCCCTTGGCAAGCGGCGTTTCCACCGCGCCCGGACGGAGCGTAATTACTTTTTGAGAGAGTAAATTCAACTCTTGACGGAATGATTGCGCATAGCTATCCAGCGCGGTTTTGCTTACCGAGTAAATGCCGTTAAACGGCAACGCGGCAAGCGGCGCAACTTCGCTTGTCGTAATAACCACTCTACCGTTTTTCTTTAAAAGCGGGTGGAACGTTTTATTGACCAGCACCGTGCCTAAAAAATTGATTTCCATTACGCGCTTAATTTTTTGATAGTCCGTTTCGATAAACGAGCCCATCGTATGCACGCCTGCAAAGTTCAAAATTATATCCAAAACAGCGCCTTGTGCAAAAAGCGCGTATTTAACTTTTTCCAGCGCGGTTTCATCGGTAATATCCGCCGTCAGCGGAATACCGATTTCGCTTTCTTTTACGTCCAACGCGTACACGGTATGCCCGTTTTTGATAAATTCGTTTGCGACGGCGTATCCGATACCCGATGCCGCACCCGTGATGAGAACGCATAATTTGTTATCTTTTGCCTTTTTCATGCGTCTATTATAGCATTTTTGCACGCATTTCGCAAGCTTTTACACACAAAAAAACCGACGCGGCTGCATCGGTTTTTTTCTTATTTTATTTTTCTTCTAACGTTAAATAGGTGGTAGGATCGACAACCTTTCCGTCTTTTACAATTTCAAAATGCAGGTGCGCGCCGTCTTTATACTCGTTACCGTTCGCTTCCGCAATGGTCGCAATTACGTCGCCTTTTTCCACTTTATCGCCCGCTTTCAAACCTTCCGCAGCCGTCACGAACCGATACACCGATTTTAAGCCGTCGCCGTGATCCACTACGATTTCCGTACCCAAAAGCAAATCGCCGCTATACACGCTTTCAATCGTACCGCTTTCCACGGCAAGCACTTCCGTGCCCACTTCCGCCGCAAAATCCAAACCGGTATGTTCATAATACGAGTTCAGCGTTTTATTGTGATAAAAACCGTAATCGTTGATCACCGACACCGATTGCACGGGCATTACCATTCCTTGAGGAATAACTACCGTTTGATCGCCGTTATTATTGCCTTGATTGTTATTCCCGTTATTGTTGCCGTTATTATCCCCGCCGTTGTTGGGTTCGTCAGTAGGCGGAAGGGTGGACGAGTTGTTTTGGTTGCCCTTATTCGCTTGATTATCCACGTTGCCGTTGGTCGCAACCACCGCCGATACGACGATTGCAATGAGTGCCACTACGCAACCGAGTGCGGTTGCCAAATAAAAGCGTTTTTCCTTACTCATGCGCTTCATTTTGCCTTTTTTCTCTTTTTCGCGTTGTTCTGTCATCATGTTTTTATTCCTCCGAAAACTTTGTATGTAAAGGATTTCCGCGTTTTTCGCTTTTTATACGCACGTTTGCTATTTTTCTCAAAATCCCCCGAAAATCATCGGCGTTCCCACTACGCACCGCTCCCCGCGCACCGCCACGTGCAAATTGACCGCGCGCCCGCCTACGATCGCGCCCGTTTCCCATTGGGGAGTAAAACAATAAAACGAGTGCGTGCCGCCTGCTTGTTCCTGCCAAAGAATTTCCGCGCCGAACATCTTAGCAAGCTCGGTTGCGTATTCTATCGGCGTTTTGTCGCCCGTTATAGCAAACTCCACGCTTTCCCCGCGCACGAACAACAGGTCTTGCAAATTCAACTCGCTTTTCACAAGTGCTTGAGAAGATTGCGCGTGTAAATAATAGGTACGCTCCCCTTCCAAAGCGGATAAACTTAAGGTGTTTGCCCCGCGAATTGCCACCCCCAAAAGCAAGCAGGTAATCAGCGCGAGCGTCGTTGCCAACCATTGTTTAAGTTGCCAAAACCACATAAAAATCCCTCCCACTTGCCGTATTTCGGTTCGTGGAAGGGATTATTGCCTTACGCTTTGTTTTTTATTCGCCCTTTCGCTTAAAAATCGCTAAGTTTTTCGCCGCCGAGCAGATGAATATGCAAATGATGCACCGTTTGTCCGCCGTTTTCGCCTTGATTGATAATCACGCGATAGCCGCCTTGCAAACCGAGCGTTTCTTCTAAAGCGGGAATGGTTTGGAAAACGTGTTTTACGATTTCCGCGCGGGCTTCGTCCATTTCAGAAAGCAACGCAAAATGCGTTTTGGGGATACATAAATAATGCAGCTTTGCTTTGGGTTCGATATCGCGAATGACAATCATTTTTTCGTCTTCGTACAATCTGGGCGAAGGGATATCCCCTTTTACAATCTTACAAAAAATACAGTTCTCCATAGTTTTCTCCTTATACCTTTTTAGCGGCAACGCCGTCCTTAAACAAGCTTTCAACGCGTACACGGGTGGGTTGTTTTGGAGTTTCCCCTTGCACGTACACGCGGATATAATTTCCCGAATACCCTTCGGTATAACCGTCTACACACCGTTCCGGCACGATGACTACTTCGCTCCCTATCATCGCTTGCATAAACTTCGTTTTTTCTTTCTCGCCCGCTTTCATCAGCATATCTACGCGTTCTTTTTTTAGAGCAAACGGCAGTTCTTTATACTTCTTATACGCGTTCGTACCCTCGCGCGGAGAGTAAGGAAACGCGTGAATTTGCGAAAACCCAACTTCGCTGACGATGGACAGCGACTGCAAAAAATCCTCTTCCGTTTCGGTGGGAAACCCTGCGATGATATCCGTCGTTATTCCGGCACCTGGGAAATATTCCTTGATCAGCTTACAAGCCTGTAAATATTCTTCTCTCGTATAATGGCGGTTCATGCTTTTGAGCACTTTGTTCGAGCCGCTTTGCAAGGATAAATGAAATTGCGGAGCAAAATGTTTCAAGCCTTTGAGCGCGTCTAAAAAGCGCGGAGTGATTAAGCTTACTTCCATCGAACCCAAACGAATACGGGTATTCGCCTCTTTTACGGCAACCATCAAATCGGCAAGGTCGTTGCCGTTTTCGTCCTTGTACGCGGAAATATCAATCCCCGTCACGACCGTTTCCATCGCCGTACTTTGCATAATTTCTTCCGCCGCGAGTGCAAGCAACCGCGAACGGCTTCTGCCGCGCAAATACGGAATAATGCAATACGAACAAAAACGGTTGCAACCGTCTTGAATTTTTACGAAATTGCGCGTCTTTAAGCACTTGGGCAGTAGCATATTCTCATACCTGCCCCCCTCGTTTTGTAATTGTTCCCCGCAAAATCCGTTTGCAAAGCCCGATTGTACGATTTCTAAAACGCGCTGTTTTCTCTGCGCGCCGACCACCGATTTTACTCTTTCGTCTTTTTCCAAAAACGCTTTGGGCGATTTTTCCGACGCACAACCGCAAACGACCACTTTGGCTTGCGGATTGCATTTGAGTGCTTTTCCCACCGTTTGACGGCTCTTTCTTTCCGCCTCCGCCGTCACCGCGCAGGTATTGATAACGTACAAATCCGCCTCTTCCAACTCACGCGAAACTTCATAGCCAAGCTCTTCCAAACCGCGGATAATCGACCCGCTTTCCACGTCGTTTACCTTGCAACCGAGCGTAAATACGACCGCTTTCATTGTAATTCTCCCAGCGAGTACATCACAACCGAAGTGAGCGCAACCGCCGCCGTTTCCGCACGCAAAATGCGCTTGCCGAGCGATACCATTGCATAGCCCTTTTCGCTTGCCGCCGTTGCCTCTTCGCGCGAAAATCCGCCCTCGCTGCCGATGACGATTGCCACGCTGCCGCGCAAATGATTTAAACTTGTTTCGCTATCTTGCGCAAACTCGCAAGCAAACAACTTATTTTGATAACCGTTGCCTGCGTCGAGCGCTTTATCCAGCGTATCGAAATATTCGATGGTAGGCGCAACCGAGCGCAAGCATTGTTTGGTCGCCTCGCGCGCCACTTTGTTTAAGCGTTCTAATTTGTTGGCGTTCATATACGCCGACGAAAACGCCGACGAAAATACGCCGATTTTTTTCACGCCGAGCTCCACCGCCTTTTGCACGATGAACTCGTTTTTATCCGCATTTTTCAAATACCCGAACAGCAAACACACGTCTTCGTTTGCCTCACGCTCGCCCACTTCTTCGCGTACGATGGATAAAAGCATGCGCTTTTTTTCCACGGCGGAAACGACGGCGGTATATTCTTTCGAACTGTTGTCGAGTAAAACCACTTCCGCGCCAACGCCGATACGAAGCACGTTTTTCGCGTGCTCAAATTCTTCGCCGTCCAGCACGGTTATCTCTTCAATTTTATCTACAAAAAATCTTTTCAACGCGTACCTGCCCCTTATCTACGTTTCAAAACCAGCGAAAACCACTCGCCTTTTTTGCGTTCAAACAGCACGTCCATACCCACTTCGTTATACGCCGTTTTCACCATATCCAAACGGCTGTCGATGATACCGCTTAAAATCAAAACCCCGTTTTCTTTCAAATTTTTGGGGATAGACGGCGCAAGCATTTTCAGCACCTCGCCCGTAATATTTGCAAACATAATATCTCCGCAAATATCGGTGTCGTCTAACAAATTCGAGTGCGCAACGACCGCTTTATCCGCCACGCCGTTTAATTGACAGTTATGGAGTGCGCTTTCCACGGCAATCGGGTCAATATCCGTTAAATACGCCTTTTGCGCGCCTAATTTGATTGCGGAAATACCCAAAATACCGCTGCCGCAACCCACGTCGATGCACACCGAATCGGGCGTGAAAAATTCTTGTATCCACTCTACGCACATAGACGTCGTTTCGTGCTCGCCCGTACCGAACGCCATAT
>JAZSMB010000057.1:0-7825 GCA_045535685.1 Candidatus Scatosoma sp. | reverse complement strand
CAACTCCTTGGCTCACAGAACGACATGGCTACGATCCGACTTCTTCGAAACCGCTTTGATAGATCAAATCAACGATCAGTTTCATTTCGTGGATACATTCGAAGTATGCGTTTCTGGGATCGTAGCCCGCTTCTACAAGCGTTTCAAAACCTGCTTGCATGAGTGCGCAAACACCGCCGCAAAGTACGGCTTGTTCGCCAAACAAGTCGGTTTCCGTTTCGGTACGGAAGTTGGTTTCCAAAACGCCCGCTCTTGCACCGCCGATACCCAGCGCGTATGCCAAACCGATTTCGAGCGCGTCGCCCGTTGCGTCTTGTTCAACGGCGATAAGGCAAGGCACGCCTTTACCTACTTGATATTCGCTTCTAACCGTGTGGCCGGGGCCTTTGGGCGCAACCATGATTACGTTGACGTTCTTCGGGGGCTTAATGCAGCCAAAGTGAATGTTAAAACCGTGTGCGAATGCAAGCGTTTTTCCTTCGGTAAGGTTGGGCTCGATGCTTTCTTTGTAAAGTTTCGCTTGCTTTTCGTCGTTGATTAAAATCATAATCAAATCGGCTACTTTTGCAGCGTCCGCAGCCGTCATAACTTTCAAACCTTGCTTTTCAGCCTTTGCCCAGCTCTTGCTGCCTTCGTAAAGACCAACCACTACGTTCACGCCCGAATCTTTCAAATTCAGCGCGTGTGCGTGGCCTTGCGAACCGTAGCCGATGATTGCAACGGTTTTACCGTTGAGTTTGTTTAAATCGCAATCTTGTTGATAGAAAATTCTGTTTGCCATAATCTTTTTCCTTTCCTTTTATGTTTATTTATAAATTTTTTATTTATCCAGTAAAGTAGTCGTACCGCGGTCGAGAGCGACGATACCCGTTCTGCACATTTCCAAAATGCCAAACGGTTGCATGAGTTTCACAAACGCGTCGATTTTAGACGGGCTACCCGTCACTTCGATGCACATACCTTCCGTCGAATAGTCGATTACACTCGCTCTAAATACGTCCACCGCCGTCATGATATCGCTTCTGTGTTCTTGCTTGTTTTGCACTTTGATGAGCATCAGTTCGCGTTTGATCGGCTCGTCTTCGAGCACTTCCACTTTTTTAACCACGTGCAGTTTTTTCAGTTGGTTGATGAGTTGTTCTTTTACGTATTGATCCCCGCTCATACTGATGGTAATGCGCGAATATTCCGAACGTTCCGTTTCACCTACGGTAAGTGCGTCGATATTGAAACCGCGGCGGGTGAACATGGCGGTCACGCGCGTCAAAACGCCGACCGTGTTATCTACGTAAACCGCTAAAATAAATCTGTTGTTTTCCATAATGGTTTCTCCTTTTTTAAGTGAATTGAAACGCTTGACGTTTCGTGAATTGAAAACTTTGTTTTCGTGAATTGCGTGTACCACGCGTGAATTGAAACGCTTTGCGTTTCATTGTGGTAAAATTTAGCCACAACGCGTTGCAAAGCAACGCAATTCATTGAGCGTAAGCGAAAATTCGCGGCGGTAGCCATTTCACGGCGCAAGCCATTTCACAACGGCTTTGCCGTTACTTTACTCTCGTGATGATATCGTCGATTGCACCGCCAGGGGGGAGCATGGGTAAAACGAACTCGTCTTTGTCAATGCGCGCGTCGATGACGGTGGGCATTTTCGATTGTACCGCTTTTTGGAACGCTTTTCTAAATTCGACGGGCGTTTCCGCTAAATACCCTTCTGCGCCGAACGCTTTCGCCAGCGCAACGAAATCGGTTTTTCTATCCAAAACGGTGTTGGAATATCTCTTTCCAAAGAACAGCGTTTGCCATTGTCTTACCATACCCAGTACGCCGTTATTCATCAGCACGATGACGATGGGGAGCTTATAAGTTACCGCCGTAGCCAGCTCGTTTAAGTTCATACCAAAGCTGCCGTCGCCGGTAATCAAAACGGTGGGGTCTTGGGTGGCTACGTACGCGCCCATTGCCGCGCCTAAGCCAAAGCCCATCGTACCAAGTCCGCCGCTGGAAACGAAACGGCGGGGACGGTCAAACTCGGCGTATTGCGCCGCCCACATTTGGTGTTGGCCAACGTCCGTCGTAATGATGGTAGCAGGCAATTTTTCTTGGTTGATGATATCAAATACCATTTTCGGCGTCAACGGCGAAGCATCCGCCGCCGCAATCGCGTCTTCCGCTTCTTTTTCTTCCGCTTTGAGTTGTTTTACTCTCGCCATCCAAGCGGGGTTGGATTTACCTTTGCACTTTTCCGCAATACGCTTGAATGCGTCGGCAATATCGCCCACCAAGCCCAAATCCACGCGCACGTTTTTATTGATTTCCGCACTATCGGGATCCAGTTGAATAATTTTACTCTTTTTCGCGAACTTGGAAACGTTGCCCGTTGCTCTGTCCGAGAAACGCACGCCGACCGCCAAAATCAAGTCCGCCTCGTTTTGCGACATACTCGATGCGTAGTGTCCGTGCATGCCTTGCATACCCAAAAATCTATCGCTCGTTTGCGGAATTGCCGAAAGCCCCATAAACGAACAGCCGATCACCGCGTCGATCTTGGTTGCAAAATCCACTACGTCTTGTCCCATGCCAAGCCCTGCCGCGCCGCCGCCTACGTATATGTACGGACGCTCCGCCTGCGCAATGAGTTCTACCGCTTTATCAATCCATTCTTCGTTTACTTTGGGGAGCGGTTGTTTTTCCACGATCGCTTGCGGCTCGTAATCGAATTTGCCCACTTGCACGTCTTTAGGGATATCGATTAAGACAGGTCCGGGTCTGCCCGATTTTGCGATGGCAAACGCTTCGCGCACGGTATCCGCCAAATCTTCGATTTTCTTCACGAAGAAGTTGTGTTTGGTGATGGGCATCGTTACGCCCGTGATATCGATTTCTTGGAAACTGTCTTTACCGATCAGCGAGTTGGGCACGTTACCCGTAATGGCGACCATCGGGATGGAATCGAGCATCGCCGTTGCAATACCCGTAACCAAGTTGGTTGCACCCGGACCGCTGGTCGCGATACAAACGCCCACTTTGCCCGTCGCGCGGGAATATCCGTCCGCCGCGTGCGACGCACCCTGTTCGTGCGCCGTCAACACGTGGTTGATTTGGTCTTTATACTCGTACAAAGCGTCGTAGATATTGATAACCTGACCGCCGGGATAACCGAATACGTCGGTAACTCCTTGTTCGATCAGCGTTTGAATTAAAATTTGCGCGCCTGTTAATTTCATAATTTTCGTTCTCCTTGTTTTTTTGTGAATGATTTGCAACGCGTAGCCCTTTTGTCATATTGAACGCAGTTGAAATATCTAAAAGGGCTACGCAGTAAATTGCGTTCTTTGAACACGTGAAATGGCTTACGCCGTGAATTTTCGCTATCACTCAATGAATTGCGTTGCTATGCAACGCGTTATTGAAAAATTTACAACAACGAAACGCAAAGCGTTTCAATTCACGCTTGCCGATGGCAAGCAATTCACGCCCGATAGGGCAATTCACGAAAAACAAAGTTTTCAATGCACGTAAGCCCTGCTTACCTTTTATAACATTCTGTTTACTGCCGATACGAGCGCCTTTACAGACGAAGTCATAATATCGCCGTGAATCCCTGCGCCCCAGTATGCTTGACCTTCCGATACAATGCAAATGTACGACGCCGCTTTAGACGAAGATTTTTCTTCGAGTGCGTGTTCGACGTAGTTTTCCAGCACGTACGTTTTTCCCGTTACTTTCTTGATGGCTTGGCTGACGCAATCGAGTCTGCCGTTGCCTTCCACGTCCACCGTCGTCGCCGCGCCGTTGTATTCGATAACGATTCTACCCTTTACGCTATCCGCGGTCATATCGTCGTAGCCCGCCTCTAAAACGTTGAGCTTATCGTGCAAATTGACGAAATCGCGCAGGAAAATATCGTGTACTTCGCTCGCGGAAAGTTCTTTATGCGCGTGGTCGGAAATGCTCTTGACGTGATAGCCGAACTGTTCGCGCATTTTCGGGGGAAGAATCAGCTTGAACTGCGTTTCCAAAATATACCCGATACCGCCTTTACCCGATTGCGAGTTGATACGGATAACGTCCGCCTCGTACACTCTGCCAACGTCGGCAGGGTCGATGGGAAGATAGGGAACCGTCCACGTGCTTACGTCCCGCTCCGCGCGGTATTTCATTCCCTTTGCAATCGCGTCTTGGTGCGAACCCGAGAACGCCGCAAACACCAGTTGTCCGCTGTACGGTTGACGTTCGTTCACTTTCATTCTCGTCACGCGCTCGTATATAGAAATAATCGCAGGCAAGTTAGAAAAATCCAACTTAGGGTCAACCCCTTGCGAGTACATATTCAGCGCCAACGTGACGATATCCACGTTCCCCGTTCGCTCGCCGTTGCCAAAGAGCGTACCTTCGATACGATCGCCCCCTGCAAGCAAGCCCATTTCACTATCCGCAACCGCGCACCCGCGATCGTTATGAGGATGCAGGGAAATGACGACGTTTTCGCGATTTTTCAAGTTCTTGCACATATATTCCACTTGGTTGGCGTATACGTGCGGCATCGAATGGGATACGGTGACGGGCAGGTTGATAATGGCTTTATCGTCCGCCGTCGGTTGCCAAACGTCCAGCACCGCGTTGCAAATTTCCGCAGCGAATTCCGGCTCCGTACCCGTGAAACTTTCGGGCGAATACTCGAACGTGATTTTATCTTGCGATTTTTCGCGATACGCTTTGCAAAGCTTTGCGCCCTTTATCGCGATGTCGATAATCTCTTTTTTATCCCGCTTGAATACCTGTTCGCGTTGGGAAACGGAAGTTGAGTTATACAAATGCACGATGGCGTGCTTCGCGCCCTTGATTGCCTCGAACGTTTTGGCGATGATGTGTTCGCGCGCTTGCGTTAAAACCTGAATGGTCACGTCGTCGGGGATTAAATTTTGCTCGATGAGCGCACGGCAAAATTCGTATTCCGTTTCGCTTGCTGCTGGGAAACCCACTTCGATTTCCTTAAAGCCGATGGCGCAAAGGAGTTTGAAAAACTCGAGTTTTTCTTCCAAACTCATAGGGATAATCAGCGCTTGGTTTCCGTCCCGCAAATCCACGCTGCACCAAATAGGCGGTTCTTCGATGGACGATTTTTTCGTCCAGTCCATCGTTACCCCTTGCGGCTCAAAATATTGTTTTACGTATTTTTGATTGTTCTTCATAACCAAAATCCTTTTTGCAAGGCAAGTGCCTTGTAGTGAATTGAAAACCTTCTCGGTTTTTGTGAATTGCACGCCTATGGCGTGCGTGAAATGGCTTACGCCGTGAATTTTCGCTTACGCTCAGTGAATTGCGTTGCCGTGCAACGCGTTGTGGCTAAATTTTACAATAACGAAACGCAAAGCGTTTCAATTCACGCCGATTTATCGGCAATTCACGCGCCAACGGCGCAATTCACGCAGGGCTTGCCCTGCATTTCACTTTTTTTTCGGCAAGCCACAAAAAACAAAGTCTCTTTTGCGCGTTAAACTTACGCAAAAGAGACGAAGGTTTGTTTTCTCCGCGGTACCACTCCGTTTGACAGAATTTTCTGCCCACTCACGTCTTAAAAAAGACAAATCTCTATTACGGGAGAAACCCGTCCGAATCTAATAAGCGTTTTTTTCGCCGTTCTCTCGGAGGCTCGGGGAGGAGCTATATTTCGCAGTCCGTATCGGCTCACAGCGACCGCCGACTCTCTGAAAAGCGGATTTTACGAATTTTTTCCCGTCAATGCCTGTATATATATTGTAAAAAAACAAGATTGCTACTATTGTATAATACTTTATTGTTTTTGTCAAGAAACTACTGCCACTTTTTTTCGCTTTTTTCAGAAAAATTTTGTATTTTTTACTCTTTTTTCCAAATCGCTTACAATTATCTTACGATAATTTGTAAACCCAGCCGTAATCGTCTTTCGTTTTACCCCATTGAATCCCCGTAAGGGTATCGTAAAGTTCTTGCGTGACCGCGCCGATTTTGCCATCGTTTATCACGTATTCTTTATCGCCGTACGCAAGCTTTCCAATGGGCGAAACAACCGCCGCCGTACCGCAGCCCCAAGCCTCTTCCAACTTGCCCTTTTCCATCGCCGCAACAAGCTCGTCCACGGACAGCAAACGCTCGGATACTTTATAGCCCTTGTCTTTGAGTACTTCGATACAGCTCTTTCTCGTAATGCCGGGTAAAATCGAACCGGTGAGCATAGGCGTGACAATTTCGCCGTCGATTTTAAACATGACGTTCATCGCGCCCACTTCTTCGATGTATTTTCTTTCCACGCCGTCCAGCCAAAGCACTTGCGAATAGCCCTTTTTCGCCGCTCTTTCGCCCGCACGCGTACTCGCCGCATAGTTCCCGCCGCACTTGGCATACCCCGTACCGCCGCGCACCGTACGCACGTCCTCGTTTTCGATCATAATTTTAACGGGATTGATACCTTCCGCATAGTAACTGCCGCTCGGCGACGCAATCAGCATAAACGTAGCGCGGTGTACCGCGTGCACGCCCAGCGTTTCGTCGTTGCCGAACATAAACGGACGTAAATACAGCGACGTACCGAACGATTTGGGAACGAACCGCTCTTCTAATTTAACGAACGTTTCCAAAATTTGAAGTGCGTCTTGCTCGTCCAAAAGCGGTAAACTCATACGCTCGGCAGAGTTATTCATACGCTTGATATTTTCCATCGGTCTAAAAAGTTGCACGCCGCCGTCCGCTCTTCTGTACGCTTTCAGCCCCTCGAAAATTTCCGCGCCGTAATGGAGTACCGTGGACGCAGGGTGCAAAGAAATTCTGCCAAAGGGTACGATCCTCGCGTCGTACCAGCCCTTCCCTTCTTCATAATCCATCACGAACATGTGGTCGGTAAATACTTTGCCAAACCCCAACTTATCTTCCGCAGGCATCACGCTGGGATTGCTCGTTTTCGTAATTTCGATTTTCATAATCATTCCTTCATTTGCTATTTATTTTTTGAATAGCGAGTGTGGTTTTAATTGATTTATATAATCATAGCACACACGCGCGGTTAAGTCAACGGATTTTACGCGCGAAATGATATTTTTTCAAAGAAAAAAAGGCGCAATTTCTTTCGCTGCGCCTTTTTCGTGTTTTTTACCCGTTAAGCTACCGTATTTTCCTCGGCAACCGTTTCGTTTGCTTGCTCTACCGCAAGGTCGATGATAAATTGTTCGTTTTGTTCTTCGTACGCCGAAAGCATGGGTTTTATATTTAAACCTTTCTTTCTGTCGAAGTAGTTTTTGGTGATTTTAACGACCAAACCGCTCATAATGACAAGACCTATTAAGTTGGGAAGTGCCATCAAGCCGTTGAACGTGTCCGAGATCGCCCAAGCGAGTTCGCCGTCGATAAGTGCCGAAACGATGACGAGCAAGACGTACGCTACTTTAAATACGGTCGTGGCAATTTTTCTGCCCTTATCCCCCGTTTTTCTAAACAGGAAATCTACGCATTTTTCCCCATAATACGACCAAGCCAAAATGGTGGTAAACGCGAACAAAGGAATGATGATCGAATACACGGTAGTGCCAAATACGCCGAAAATGCTTTCAAACGCCATCATAGAAATAACGGTATCTACGTATTGTCCGCCGTACAGCGTTTGTTGGTCGGTACTGACCAAAACGACGAGTGCGGTTAAAGTACAAATGATGAACGTATCGAAAAATACCTCGAAAATTCCCCACAAACCTTGTTTAACGGGTTCTCTCGTTTGCGACGCGCTGTGTGCGATTACCGACGAACCCAAGCCCGCTTCGTAAGTCGGAGGCCAAGCGGTCTTAGGAAGACA
>JAZSMB010000128.1:0-2136 GCA_045535685.1 Candidatus Scatosoma sp. | reverse complement strand
ATAAACTTATCCTTTTGTTCCATCAGCTCTTTTTTCTTCTTTTTGGACATTGCACGACGCACCAAATCGGCTTGTCCGTAGGTATACCCTGCAAGCTGTTGGAAAATTTGCATAACTTGTTCTTGATACACGATTACGCCGTAAGAGTTTTTCAAAATCGGCTCTAAATGCGGCGTATCGTAAACGATATCTTCGGGATGGTGCTTATTGTGAATATAAGTCGGAATAAAGTCCATAGGACCGGGACGATACAGCGAAATACCTGCAATCAAGTCTTCCAAACAGCTTGGTTGCAGTTCTTTCATGAACTTTTTCATCCCACCTTGTTCGAGTTGGAACACCGCGTCGGTATCCCCCGACGAGATGAGTTGATATGCTTCGGGAACGTCTACCCCGATTTTATTAAAATCGATATCAATCCCCAGCCCTTCTTTGATATATTCGAGCGTGTTTTGAATATCGGTTAAAGTGGTAAGCGCCAAAAAGTCCATCTTCAGCATACCGACGGCTTCAACTTCTTTCATGTCGAACTGCGTAACGATATCTTCGCCGTTTCTTGCAAGAGGTACGTTATCCGCAAGCACCTTATTACAAATAACGACGCCTGCCGCGTGTTCGGAAATATTTTTGGGCATACCTTCTAATTTTAAGCCCATGTCAATCACGCGGCGAAGTTCTTCGTTGGTTTCGTAAACTTCGATAAATTCGGGGTTTTTCTTGCCCTTTTGTTCTTTAAGTTTTTTCTCAATCTCCCCGCGCTTATCTTCACTTAAATCGGGATCTTGCAGCTGCTTTTCTATTTTGGGTATTTTTAAGCCCAACAATTCGCCGATGGTCGATTTACCGTCCATGAGCTTTGCAACTTTATCCGTTTCCGAGTACGGCACGCCCATAACGCGACCTACGTCCTTGATAACCGCGCGCGACGCAAGCGTACCGAACGTGACGATTTGCGCCACGTTTTCAGGATGGTATTTATCGCGCACGTATTCGATCGTTTCATGCCGTCTTTTCGTACAAAAGTCCACGTCGAAGTCGGGCATGGAAACACGATCGGGGTTTAAGAAACGCTCGAAAATCAAATCGTACTTCAACGGGTCAACGTCGGTGATTCCGATTGAGTACGCAACGATACTGCCTACCCCCGAGCCACGTCCGGGCCCTACGGGGATACCGTGCATGCGCGACCAGTTGATATAATCCCACACGATCAAGAAATAATCGGCAAAACCCATCTTAATGATGATGCCAAGTTCGTATTCGACACGCTGTTTAATTTCTTCCGTGATATTTTCGTAGCGTTTGGGTAACCCTGCCCACGTTAAATTCGTCAAAAACTCGGGCGAAGTGCTGCCGTCGTCGGGTTTATATAAGGGAATGAGCGACTTATCGCGAATCGGCTCGCCGTACTCCGTTAAATCGAATGCGGGTTCGGTTACTTTGTCCGCAATGACGCGCGTGTTGGAAATTGCGTCGGGCACGTAGTGGAAAAGCTCTGCCATTTCATCGCCCGATTTCATGTAAAATTCTCGCGTTTCAAACTTCATACGTTTGGGGTCGGCAAGCGTTTTTTTCGTTTGAATACACAAGAGAACGTCGTGCGCCTCCCAGTCTTCTTTTTCGATATAATGTACGTCGTTGGTAGCGACCAACCCGATATTCAGCTCACGAGCAAGTTTGATAAGGTCGGGTAAAACTTGCTTTTCGTCCGCAATACCGTGGTCTTGAATTTCGATATAAAAATCATCGCCGAACGCCGATTTCATATCCAAAGCGAATTCTTTTGCTTTTTCATATTCGCCTTGCAATAAAAGTTGTGAAATGCGCCCTGCCAAACAAGCGGAAAGGCAAATAACGCCTTCGCTGTGTTTTTTGATATACTCGTAGCTAATCCGCGGTTTACCGTAAAAACCGTCTATATGCGAAAGCGAATCGAGTTTGACGATATTGCGATAACCGACTTTATTTTTCGCAAGTAAAACGATATGTTCCGTTTTCGTGCCGTAACGTTTATCCAAGTGATCGTCCGTTGCGTATAATTCGCAACCGATGATATATTTTATCCCTTTTTTGGCGCATTCTTCCGCAAAATACAACGACGCGTACATATTACCGTGATCGGTAACGGCGCACGCG
>JAZSMB010000144.1:0-3845 GCA_045535685.1 Candidatus Scatosoma sp. | reverse complement strand
TCTGCGCTCGTTTCACTCGCGTCTCTTGCGCCGCTCCATACTTCCAAGCGGTAGCTCTTCGTTTGGCTGCCAGCGCGGATATAGAAGCTTACCGTCGCCCATTCGCCGTTCGTATTTTCAACCTTTTGGAAGAGTTGCTTTTCGTTGCTGCCTTCAATCGCTTCGTAGCGAGCATTGAGCCCGTTGAGCGCCGTGAAGGGGGTAACTTCCACCGTGCAAGCGCGGTCAGCATAGTAGCTTTCGCCGCTCTTATAGAACGCAATGCCGTCTTCGCCTTCGTTGTTCCAATAATCGCTGTATGCGTGGCTTGCGCCGCCTTCCGCTACGACAAGGTTGCCTTCGCTGTCCGTACCGTAGTTTGCAAGGTTTGCAAATACTTTGCTATCCAAATCCGCTTTTTGTTCTGCGGTGAGGGACTTATAGCCGCTCCACTTGGTATTGACCTTGTAAAGCCCGTCTTTTTGCAAACGAAGCACGATTTCGCTCGTCGCTTCTTTGGGATCTTCCGAACGAACGTTGCCGTCGTTGTCGTACCAATAGGTCAAGTTTCTACCGATGGAAAGCACTTCGTTGTAGTTGTCGTCGCTCATATCCATAAGATATACGTACGCAACTGCGTCTGCGCTCACCTTTACACGGGTAGAGATAACAACGGTGTTGCCCGATGCGACCGTCGTGGTGTTGCCGATATAGCCGTAGGGCTTATTGCTATAAACGTAAGTGGGGTTATTATTTCTGTCGAGAACGGGTTTACCATCAGCGTCGAGCACTTGTTTATCCGCGCCGTTCCAAATAAGAATGGGTTGCGTGGATTCTTCGCCGATTACCGTATTCCAAGCTTCCACAGCCGTTGCACCGCTGCCAGCTACGCCTTTAATGCCGTCAATCCATGCGCCCGTTGCCGTTGCATAGTAGCCTTCTTCCGTATCGGTGAAATGCTTTTTGTTGATAAGACCGGCATTGAGGTGCTTATTGATCGTTGCGTCGTTACCACTCATCGTGATGTACGCGCTATCCGCATACACGCCTTTATAAGTGGAAGGATCTGCAATACCTTTTTCAATGGCATTCTTCGTAGCCGTAGGGGTATCGAAACCGCTGTTGCCGGAGCCTAAATCGGGTTGCTGACCGGTTACGTTGAAGAGTTTTGCATACGTGCTAGCGGAAACGCTGTCGTATTCCTGCAACGTCATGGGATAGCAGGAAATTTGCGAGAATGCCGCAAAACCGTAATGGTAGCTGCTAACCGTCGTTCCGTCGATTGCGGTAGGGCCGAAGGTGAAGGAAATATCGAATTTCGCATTTTCATCTTTAGACGTGTTTTCCACGAAGAAGAAGCATTGTTGCCAACCTTCGTAATAGTCTTCGTTATCGCCGATCTTTACAGGGGTGATATTCGTCGTATCGATTGCGGAGATGGACGCTTTGTTGTCCGTGTTCGCGCTATCGGTAAGCGTGATGCCCGCGCCCGTGAAGCCGTACATATTCGACGTCTTAACGAATACGGAAATCGCCATATATTGAACGTCTTTCGAGAATTGGAAGCTGTAGCCGCTTTCAGCCGTGTAAGCAACGCCGTTCGTGCTCAAAAGCATCAATACGGGATCGTTTTCACCAAACTTCGTATCAAGGAAATGTTCTTCATAGATTTCCCAAAGGTCACTATTGTTTGTGTTGACAGGTTTGCCGTCCGCGTCTACGTTATCGCCGTAGCCTGCTTCCGTTTTGATTGCGTTGAAGTTATCAAATACTTTCGTCACGTCGCCTTCATTACTGAAACCGCCGTTATTAAGGTTCATATAAGGGTTGCCGCCCTTATCGGAAGCGAGGGAATCGTATTCTACGCCGTTGATTTCACTCTTCGTCGTACCGAAGGAAGCGTTGTCAAATACGTCGTCTGCCGCGTCGAAGCCGCCGAAATAGTCGATTGCGAACGTGTTTCTGCTTGCTTCTTGGTATGCGTCAACCGTCTTTTTGCCTTCTTTCGTGTCCGTGAAACGAGCGATTTCGTCTTGTTCGGGATTCGTATCGTTTCTAACGATGCCCGCTGCCGAAAGACCGGCTTCCAAAACGTCGTTTTCAATGATTTCGCATTGAATATCGTCGAAGAATGCGTAGCCGTTTACGTATTCGAAGTTGTCCGAGCCGCCGCCTTGACCAAGACCAAGCACCACCGAGAAGGTCGTTTGCGTGTAGGACGAACCCTTGATATAGAAGGTATATTTCGCCCATTCGTTGACAAGGCTTGCCTGATCCATGAGCTCGGTGTTGATGTTCTTAACCTCGTAACGATCCAACGTTCTGCCGCCGACCGAGTTGGTCACGCTAATATACGCGCCGACGCCAACTGCCGGTTGACCAACGTTTTGATCGAAAGGAGCTCTTAAATCTTCCGTGCGTACCCAAACGGAGAACTGCGCGGAAGCGCCTGCAGGAATTGTAACGGTAGAGGAAGAAGTAAACTTATACGCCGTACCTTTCCATTTTTCTTCGTTAGAATCCGCTTCTTTCGGGTTTTGGTTGTGGAGCATCAAGACGTTGTAATCGTCGAAATCTTTGCCGGTTTCTTCCGCAATAGCCGCCTTTTCAGCATCCGTGTGGTGCGTTTGGAACGCGTCTACCTTGGGAATATCCTTGCTTTCGATATTGAACGCTTCATAGAAAGAAAGATCTTTCGAAATCGTGCCGTCGGGATTATCCTTTTTCCATTTATCGTAGAAAGCGAGCTTTTGTTTAACGGTGAGCTTATCCCACGCCGCTTCCGCTTCTTCAACGGTGAGCGTTTCTACGTTATATTCGGGATTTTCGCCCGTGAGTTTATCCCAAGCTTTTTCTTCCAAGTTGATGATACCGCTTGCCGCCTGCGACGTGTCTGCCGTACCGGAGGACGAAGTGTTTTTCGTGAGGGTCCAGCCGCTAACGGACGTACCGATTGCGTTCAAGCCTTTGTTCGTGTTGAACGTTTCAAAACCGCCGTTTTTAATGAGCAAGTTGGGATCGCTCAACGTGGATTCCGTTTCCGTATCCGTCGTGGAATCGGAAGAATTGTCGACCGTAGTTTTCTTCGAGCAAGAAGCGAAGGCTGCTGCGGACGAAACCATCATTACCGATAAGCAAAATGCAAGAAATTTACTCTTGCTACGTTTGTGATTGTTTTTCATATAACCACCTTTTTGGTTTTTGTTTTTTCTTCTTGATTGGAATATTTTTTCGTTCGCTTATGCAAAGCATAAAATCCGAGCCTAAAAATACTCACTACATTATTTTAATATAAAATCGCGTGCTTGGCAAGCATTTACGCCGCCTAAAAAACGAAAAAGTTTGATAATTTTGAAAAAATTACGAATAATGTAGGTGAAAAGGGAAAAAAGATGGAAGAAAAAAAGGGGAAATACGGGCAACGGATTTTATTTGGATCGCTCGTCGGCGCGGCAAACAGCCTTTTTGGGGGCGGCGGCGGTATGATCGCCGTGCCGTTGCTGCAAAAAACGGGTTTGACGGAAAAAGTGGCGCACGCAACGGCAATTTTATTGATTTTGCCGATATGCCTGCTCTCGTTTTTGATTTACGCGTTCAACGGCTATGCGACGGCGAGAGTGCTCATTCCCACCGCGATAGGAGTAAGCGGCGGCGGCTTTTTAGGCGCAAAACTCTTAGGGAAGCTGCCCGTTAAGGCTGTAAATTTGACGTTTGCGCTCCTGCAGCTTTTTGCGGGAGTATTTTTGGTGGTTTCGCACTAAACGGGCATACCGTGTCCGCGTTGAAAATGAAACGGGGGAAGGGGAAATGAGCTTTTATCTATATTTATTGCTTGGTTTTTTAGGCGGTATTCCTGCCGGTATGGG
>JAZSMB010000096.1:0-2914 GCA_045535685.1 Candidatus Scatosoma sp. | reverse complement strand
CTAGACGACCACACCATCATATGCACGTGCGGATTTTTTTCTTTGTTGTGATACGCAGCAACCCAACGCATGTTGCCAGGTTCGATATTCATTTCCTTTGCAATGTCGTTCCGCCTCGAACGCAGAAGGTTCATCCATTCTTCCGCCGTGTTATATCCAAGCCGTTCGGCATCTTCACGCTTAAGCGAAATAATAAATCCCCACACGTTACCGGGATGTCCGTCTATCTCACGGCGGACCGCAGAGAGATTTACTTTCACTCCTTCGTCGGAGAACAAACCGTGTGAGCCACGGCGTTCTCCTACGTATCCAACCATACCGCTTCGCAAAACTTCTACGCCTTCTCGCGTTGCCACGTACTCAACGTAACCGCCTCGCGATTGACCTTGCGCGGTTTTGTGTTTGGGTTTATAGTACGGAGCTTTTACAATCAGTCTTGCCATGCCCGCCTCGCTATTAGTAACGGAACGAGCCGTTCGTTTCTTTTACTTGACGGACAGCGTTTTCACGCAGAGCTTCCAACTCGTCGTCCGAGTACTGATAATTGTCCGTAAGCATTTGCGTGAGCATTGCAATTTGAACCGCCATTTTAAATTCTACGCTCCGAATACGCGATTCGCTGTCGCGTATCTTTGCCGTGAGAACGGACTCGAGCGACGGCAGAAGGAATTTTTCAATGTGTTCCTTTTCCAGCCACGCGCAATAGAAATCCACGGCTTCTCGAATGAAAGTGTTACGGGATTTCTTACCGAGTTGTTCCGCGAGTTTATCACAGCGCTCCCATTGTGCAATCGTAAGACTTACGCCTCGTGCTTCTAATTTATTTTTGTTTTCTGTCATTTTGTATTTCCCCCTTCGTTTTTTAATTTTTTCAGCGACCCCAAGAATAGACATTTCTTTTCCCTTGTAATTCCGTGTATTCTTGGAGTTATCACGCTATAATAGTTCGATTTTGACGCCCCGCAGACATCTTTTTCGGATATGGCGTAAATCGCTGAACCCTTTATAAATCCCCCGCTCGGCGTTGCCGTGCGACGTGCTTTTCCGTGGCGTTTAGACACGGCTTTATCCTGCTTAGAAATTAGAACCGAAAAAGGTTCTATTTTCGTTCTCTTAAACCTCGTCATAGCGCGTTTGTTCGTCCAGCCATTCGAGCAGTCTATCCCGCGGAATAATCGTGCGACCTTGTACGATTTTGAGCTTTGGAAAGTTCTCTTGCCGAACGAGTTCGTATGCGCTCGCGCGTGAAATTCCAAGCAAGTTCGCCACGTCCATTACCGTGAGAAACAACGGCATCTCTTCTTTCGTTTTATAAATTGACTTTTTCAATATTCACACCTCCGTATTTCTTTTCGTGTTCTTTCATCGCTTTCGTGTAGGCAGAGTAGTATTCCGCAAGGCTAAGCTGTTCTTGATAGTAATCATCCACTATCGGTTGTATCGGCAGTATCGTATAGAGAAGACTTCCGTTATGCGTGCGCCCGTCACGAGTCTTCACCTTCGTCGGCTCGGTATGGATTAACCCCCTATGTTCTAAACTCTCCACGTACTTTCGAACCGTATTCACGCTGATACCGCACGACTTGCCGATGCTTGAATAGCTTGGATGGCACTGATAGGTTTTCCTGTCCTCGATACACATAAGATAAGCATATATCGCAATTTCCTGCGGGCTTAACCCCAACTGGAATATTATATTGGGCATAGGAAAATATCGCACAAGATTATTCCATCCTTTAGATTTGTAGTAACTCAATTTTTATCCCCCTTTCGCTATTCTTTTGTTTCATTTTGTACCTCCTTAAATTTAGTTGATATGTAAATTGTTAGACGGGGGTAAATCCAAATAAAGAAGACCTGCACAAAAAACGGCTGAGATAAACCGTTTTCATATGTACAAGACTAAAATGTCTAAAAAATAAATAAGTCGCTTTTGCGTATTCAGTTGTTCTCTTTAGTTCATCAGCGTATTTATTTTATCATAGTTGGAAATATTTGTCAACTCATTTTTTACACAGAGCAAGTGCATTTAGAACAATACCCGTGGCTTCTTTTGTCTTTCTTTGTCGAAAATATATTTTCACGCAATCGAAGAAGAACAGCCCCACAAAAAACGAGCGTAGCAACCTTAACCGATTGCTACGCTCTATATCGATTTTTAGAACTGTTTTTTATGTGATTTTTCAAAATCCCTTTTCTTTGTTTACTGCGTATCAAATTTTGCGTCTTGAAGAGCAATCACCTGATTAATTTATAAGCTTCTTTATATTATTTATCGTATCGTAACAATACTCTGCTTTATAGAAATCGAAATATCGCACATAAACATTCCACCCATTTTCTTTTGCAAGTTTGATAATCCGACTTGCTTTTTGCTTTCTTAAAATAGAATAATCCAAATAAATCGCACTTATAATATCCGCAGGTTGTTGCGCCCCTATATAGTTCCCTCGCATATTACGGATAATACGCCATTCCTCTTCCGTGCTCCAAGATTTATCTTTGGTTAATAGTTGGGAGTTGATTAGTTTATCAGCTTGAGCAATAGAATCTTGTGTGCATTCCATTTTTAGCTTTATAATATCAAGTTGATTAATTTTTTTCTTTTTGCCGTAACAAACTTTTTGTGTTTGCATAAAGATTTTCTTCAACTCATAGGACTGTATTTTTGAATAATCGTATTCGATGCAAAGTCCTTCGTTTCCGCAATAATACGCCCACATACTGTCTTTGTCGTAAGAAGTCGTCAACGAGCAAACGAGCATGCTATCCCTTACTTCCTGTATTTGCTCGGAAAAATTCTCCATACTGTTTCTTATCGCTTCTTCATTGCCTGCATATCCATACAAACAAACGGTTTTAAAAAGTTTTTCTCGTTCTGCCGTGTTTAATTGTAAATGTAAACAAAAGCTGT
>JAZSMB010000007.1:0-12581 GCA_045535685.1 Candidatus Scatosoma sp. | reverse complement strand
CACAATAAGTTGTTCGACCTAAAAAGGTAGCACTAAAAAATATGTTTTTTAAAATTGTGTACCTCGTACGCTACTCAAAAAGGTAGAATATCACGGCAAGGCGGTATCCTATTTTGTTATAAAAACAAACCTCTCGCAACCTAAAAAGGTAGCACACATAATGCGAACATAACAACTCACACAACCTAAAAAGGTAGCACGTGTAACGTTAATACAACAAGTTGTGCCACCTAAAAAGGTAGCACGTGTAACGTTAATACAACAAGTTATGCCACCTAAAAAGGTGGCACACATAATGCGAATATAACAACCCATACAACCTAAAAAGGTAGCACACATAATGCGAACATAACAACACATACGACCCAAAAAGGTAGCACGTGTAACGTTAATACAACAAGTTGTGCTACCTAAAAAGGTAACGTAGCGATTGTTTACGTAAAGAACAACCAAAAAAAGTTGTACGCTTGAAATTTTTGTTTCGCTTAATGTTCTTTCAAGCCTAACAATACGTCGGCGCTCACGTCAAAAAAGGTGCACAATTTTATCAAGGCGTTATAATCGGGTAAGCGCCCTGCGTTCAGCCAACCGCTAATGGTTGTGGGTGGAATGTGGGCTTGTAAAGAAAGCTCGTTTTGCTTTAAGCTTCGTTCTGCCATTAAATCTAATAAAATATCCTTAAACATAGTACGTACCCTCCAAAAAACCACCTAAAAAGGTTTTTATGTTCATATTTTCTCACAAAACTACCTAAAAAGGTTTGACATACCTAATTAGGTAGCATATAATATAAAGAAAAAGCGAGAAAAGGAAAAAATGGCGAATAAAGAAAGGAAAAGGGATATTGACTTTGATTTGAATGCGTATTTTAGCGAGAAATTGAGAGAAACGCGCAAAATAAAGGGTTGTCGGCAGGTGAATTATCGCAAAAAAGCGGCGTTAGTGCAAGTATGATTTCGTTGCTGGAAACAGGAAAACAGTTGCCGTCGATGGTAAACTTTTTTAAGTTATGTCGAGCGATGGGCGTTTCCCCATTAAAATTTTATCCAAAAGAATGGCTTGACGAACGAGAAATATCGGAGATAGAAGAAATGTTCAACGAGTTATCGTCTGAACGCGCGTGGTTGGTATTAGCACTTATACGCGTATTATTAAAAAGTTAAAACCCCGTTGTAAGCAACGGGGTTTTCATTTAGTAATCCAGCGCGGTGGCAAGATTTTCACTTTCGTGTTTATTTTGGAGGGAGTATAAATCGAATTCGCTTTCGATGTCGAAATCTTCCCCTTGATCGAACGCGGCGAGTTTGGAAACGGACACTTCGTAGGCGGTCATCGTTTTTACTTCCGTTTCGGAAAGGCGTTTTTGATACTCGCGGCTTTGGATTCTGCCCGACACCGCAATTCTGTCCCCCACGCGTAAATTTTTAACGAACCGCGCGTTTCTGCCCCACGCGATACAGGGGATATAATCGGATTTATTATACGCACGATTGACGGCGATCAGCACGTCCGCGATTTCTCTATTAAACGGCGTCGTTCGATACACGGGTGGCTTGCAGATATATCCCGAGAGTAAAATATTGTTGGGATTTTTATCGGGAGAGCCTTCCACGAGTTCTCTGATAAACACCGTCAGCATCAGCCGCGATTTTGCGTTTTCGATTTTGTTATAACTTCTAAATTGTCCGATGGCGCAAAGCGTTTTGCCTTTTGCAAGCATTCCGTCTTGAATCAGCCGTTCGGAAACGGTCACGGGCAAGATATCCGCTTGCCCGGAAAGGCGCGGCACTTTAACGAAAAACTCGTAAAAGCCCTCGCCGTACACTTCGTGGGAAAAAGTGGCGTCCGACACGATCTCCCCTGCAATAAACACCTTATTGTTTTTTTCTGTTGCGTAGTTCATAGCTATAAAAACCTCCTAAAAGTATCTCAAAATTTATCATACGGCGGCGTGTTGTTTGCCGCTTGCGTCCATCGTGTAATTTTCTCTATAAATAAGTTCCCCAATCGGCACGAACGTAAACCCCTTGTTTTTTAAAGTGGAAAAAATCATAGGGAGTGCCTCGGCGGTGTGTAAACCGTTGTTGTGGCATAAAATAATCGAGCCGTTTTTTACGCCGTTGATCACGCGCAGGGCAATTTCCGTAGCGGATAAATTTTTCCAATCGAGTGAGTCCACGTCCCATTGAATAGTATAAAGCCCCAACTCTTTCGCGGTGGAAATAAGCTCGTTGTTATAATCGCCGTACGGCGGGCGGAAAAGGTCGGTTTTTTGCCCCGTCACTTTTTCGATTGCCGTCATGGACGAGGTCAGTTCTTCTTTGATTTGCTTTTTGGTAAGTTTACTCATATACGGATGCGTTTTCGAGTGCGTGCCAAGCTCGTGTCCGCTATCCACGATTTTTTGTGCGTATTCGGGGTATTTTTCCACCCAAAACTGCACGGCGAAAAAGGTACATTTTACGTCGTTTTGCTCCATGATATGCAGCAGTTTATCCGTATAATCCACCCCCCAGGCACAGTCGAAACTAATGGCGATTTTCTTCTCTTCGGTCGCTACCGAGTAGATGGGCAAAAGTCGATTTGAACTCGTACCTGCCCCCGCCGTTTTGTTTTTTTCGATGCCTGCAAACACACCGATAACCGTAAAACAAACGCAGGTGATTACGGCGGTTAAAATGAGGGAAACGACGGCGACGGGAAAGGGATAAGAACTGGTTTTTTTTGCACTCATAAAACAGATAACTCCATCATAACAAGTTTGATTTGTCGAAATTTCACAAAAAAGCGAGAAAAAGGAAAAGTTTTGCATTTTTCCGTTTTTGTAAAGCAGAATAAAAATATACTCTATCGTATGACGAAAGATAAACGCATATGCGTAAAAGAAAAGGATAAAAAAGAGAAAATTACAAATAAAACCCTTTACTTTTTCGCTTGTTTCGTGTATAATACGAGTATGAAAATTTGGGCGAAACTGATAACGGACGGAAAAATTAAAAAACAATTCGTGTACGAAAAAGACGAGCGGCTTACCTACTCGCACTTTTTCGATTACTTGGTGGAAATTTGCCATACGCTCGATATTCCCACCCCCGTACTCACGAAAACGCATATTTTTAATTTTGCAAAGTTCAACCACGTAAAATTCCCCCCGCGTGATTTTGTGGAAACGCTGGGGTACGATTACTTATTTTTAGAACATTTACTATAAAGGAGCATAAAAAATGACGGCTTTGGAAAAAAACATTTTAGATATTTTAACAAACGACGCGCGCACGAGCGTAAAACAAATTGCCGCGATGCTTTCGCAAACGGAAGAAAGCGTAAAGGCGTGCGTGTTGGCTATGGAAAATAAGGGGCTTTTGGTCAAATATACCGCCATCGTGAATAGCGAAAAAGCGGAAGATTCGTTTGTGGAAGCGTTGATCGAAGTGAAAGTGACGCCGAAAAAGAAAGAAGGTTTTGACGGAATTGCCAAACAAATTGCCGCGTTTCCCGAAGTGCAAGCGGTGTATTTAATGAGCGGCGCGTACGATTTGGCGGTGTTTTTAAAAGATCAATCGCTCCAACAAGTGGCGCGGTTCGTATCCGAACGCATTTCCACGTTCGACGGCGTTATCTCCACCGCCACCCATTTCATTTTGAAAAAATATAAAATCGAAGGCATTTTAACGGAAAAAGACGACGCGGATAACCGTATTTCCGTACAGGCGTAAGGACGAAAAAGTATGCGTAGTTTTGTCAATACCAAAACGAAATTATTAAAACCCAGCGGTATCCGTAAATTTTTCGATATCGTGCGGGAAACGGAGGGTGCAATCTCACTCGGCGTGGGCGAGCCCGATTTCGTCACGCCTTGGAAAGTGCGCCAAGCGGCGATTACTTCTATTCAACGCGGGTATACGCAGTACACCGGCAATCGCGGGCTTCCCAAACTTTTAGAACTGATATCCGAGTATTTATCCACTCGCTTTCATTTAGAATACGATCCCAAACACATTTTGGTGACGGTTGGCGGGAGTGAGGCAATCGATTTGGTGCTTCGCGCGTGTGTGGAACGCGGCGACGAAGTGCTGATCCCCGACCCCGCGTACGTGTCGTACTCCCCTTTGGTGACGGTTGCCGACGGTACGCCCGTTGCGGTAGAGTGCCGAGAAGAAGATCGGTTCGTATTAAAACCCGAATATTTGGAAAAGGCGATTACGCCCAAGACCAAAGCGTTGATTTTGACTTATCCCAACAACCCCACGGGCGGCGTGATGACGAAAGACGAGCTGCAAGCGATTGCCTCCGTCGTTATCAAGCACGATTTACTCGTGATTACCGACGAGATTTACGCCGAACTCACCTACGGACAAAAGCACGCGAGTATCGCAAACCTGCCCGGAATGAAAGAACGTACGGTGTACGTGAGCGGTTTTTCCAAGGCGTTCGCGATGACCGGTTGGCGGCTGGGTTACGTTTGCGCGCCTGCGGAAATTGACGACGCGATGTTCAAAATTCATCAATACGGAATTATGTGCGCGCCCATTACTTCGCAGTATGCGGCGATTGAGGCGCTCAAAGACGGGCTTGCCGATAATTTTGCGACGGTGGAAGAAATGCGCGATTCGTACGATATGCGCAGAAAGTTCGTTTTACACTCCTTAAACGAAATCGGGCTGAATTGTTTCGAGCCGCGCGGCGCGTTTTATGCATTCCCGTCCGTGAAAAGCACGCATCTTTCGGGCGAGGCGTTTGCGGAGCAGCTTTTAAAAACGCAAAAAGTGGCGGTCGTGCCGGGGAGTGCGTTTGGCGATTTTGGCGCGGATAACGTGCGGCTTTCGTACGCGACGAGTATGACGGCGCTCTCGCAAGCGTTCGAGCGCATGGACGCGTTTATTAAAAGTTTGTAAAAAGCGGGTATTTTTGCCGAAAACGGAGTGAAAATTCTCGTAAAAAAGAGCAAAAAACATTGACAAAAGCAAAAAAATACTATATAATATGGTTAGAAAGTAAATAAACGCCGTGGTTTTTACGTAAGCAAAAAACCACGGTTGATTTTTGACAGTCCGCATTAAGCGGTTTTTTTGACGTGTTTTTGCGCGTAGATAAGAGGCGAAAAAGAGTAAAAATAAGCAAAAAGCGCGTTAAAAAACCGAAATAAAATAGTGCGAACGAAAGGAGTTTTTATGGCTGAAAAGCAAATTATCATGACCCAAAAAGGCTACGACGAAGCTGTGGAAAAATTGAAGTATCTGCAAACGGTTAAACGCCAAGAAATCGTGGATAGAATTGCGGAAGCAAGAAGCCACGGCGACTTGTCGGAAAATGCAGAATACGACGCTGCAAGAAACGAGCAGGCGGCGAACGAAGGCGAAATTATCGAGCTGGATTATAAGATTAAAAACGCCGTTATTTTGGCGGAAAACAACGATACTTCCGTTGTACACGTAGGCTCGAAAGTACGCGTATACGACGACGATTTAGAAGAAGAGGAAGTGTACGAAATTACCGGTTCGACGGAAGCAAACGCAATGGAAAACAAAATTTCCAACGAATCGCCCGTAGGCGGCGCTCTCCTTCGTCATAAGGTAGGCGATAGAGTAAAAGTGAACGCTCCCGACGGCGAATATTTCTTGGAAATTAGAGAAATTTTCTAAAAACGAGCATACCATGTACGCGATGAAACGCGTATAACGATAAAATAAGAGGTTTACTATGCAAGAAAATAAAAACGTAAACGCACCCGCTGTTAGCGAAGAAGAACAACTCATTGAACAAGCAAGAATCCGCCGTGAAAAGCTTGCAAAATTAACAGGCGAGGGTAAAAACCCCTACGAACAGGTAAAATATCCCGTAGACGTAGACTCGGAAACGATTAAGCAAAACTTCGAAGCGTACGAGGGCAAAACCGTTTCTATGGCGGGCAGAATGATGTCCCGCCGTATCATGGGCAAGGCGTCGTTTTCGCATATCGCGGACAGAAGCGGTAATATTCAAATTTACGTAACCCGTCAAGACATCGGCGAAGAAAATTATACGTCGTACAAAAAAGATTACGATATCGGCGATATTTTCGGATTCAAAGGCTACGTTTTCAAAACGCAAACGGGCGAAGTTTCCATTCACGTAAGCGAAATTACCCTCCTTTGCAAGTCGTTGTTGCCGTTACCTGAAAAATACAACGGTTTGCAAGACAAGGATATGAAATACCGCTTGCGTCACTTGGATTTGATTATGAACAAAGACGTGCGCGACACCTTCCGTACGCGTTCGTTGATTTTAAAAGAAATCCGCGCGTACTTGGATAGCAAGGGCTATTTGGAAGTGGATACCCCCACCCTTTTGCCTTTGGAAATCGGCGCGGACGCAAGACCGTTTAAAACGCATCATAACGCGCTTGATTTGGATATGTATATGCGCATCGAAACGGAACTTTTCTTAAAGCGTTTGATCGTCGGCGGTATGGATAAGGTGTACGAGGTGGGTAGAATTTTCCGTAACGAAGGTATGGACGCTTACCATAACCCCGAATTCACGTCCATCGAAATGTATCAAGCGTACAGCGATTATTTCGATATGATGGATTTAATCGAAGATTTGTATAAAACGGTTACGCAAAACGTGTGCGGCACGCTGAATATTTCTTACCAAGGCACGGAAATCGACATGGGCAACTGGACGCGCATGACGATGGCGGAAGCGGTTAAAAAGTACGCGGGCGTAGATTATAACGACTGGGCGAGCGACGAAGACGCACGCGCGGCGGCGGAAAAACTCGGCGTGGAACTCGAACACGAAAACGCAACCAAAGGCTGGGTGCTTATCGAGCTGTTCGACGCGTTCGTAGAAGACAAACTCATTCAACCCACGATTATCTACGATTATCCCGTAGAAAACTCCCCCCTTGCAAAGCGCAAACCGTCTAACCCTGCGTTTACTGAACGTTTCGAATATTTCATTTGCGGGCACGAATACGGCAACGCATTCTCAGAATTGAACGACCCCATCGACCAAAAACAACGCATGGTAAAACAAGTAGAGGCAAAGCGCGCGAAGGGCAACAACGAAGCGCAAGTAGACGAAGATTTCATCAACGCGCTCGAATACGGTTTACCCCCTACGGGCGGGCTTGGCTTGGGCTTAGACAGACTCGTGATGTTGCTTACGGATAGCTCCACCATTCGCGACGTTATCTTATTCCCCACGATGAAACCGAAAAAATAAGCAAAGCAATCGCGCCGACGAAGGGAAAATATTCTCTTTTGCATCGGCGCGTTCTTTTCTCTTGGTATGACGCCTCGTGCGTTTACACACGATAAGATAAGGAGAAAATATGGACGCTAAAATAACCAAACAACGATTAAAACGCCTGTTTTCTTACGAATGGGTAAAAATAATCGCCATCGCGGTTGCTTTGATTTTCGCTTGGGTGATGATTTTTGAACTCACCGAAACGCGAATCAAACCGTCGCAGCGCTTTACCGTATTCAATCACATGCAAAACAAGAGTATCGACCCGCGCTTGGCGGATAAAATTCAAGGTGCGTTCGATGAAGGCGTTTTTTCGACGGAAGTGATGGAGATGACCTATCAAGACCTTGCGACGGCGGGTATGTACGCCCATCAAACGATCGAGATGTTTTTGGGTGTGAGCGACGGCGATATTTTACTTGCGCCTAACACGCCGAACACGGAAAGCGGAACGGTGGATAAAGACAACGACGGCGAAGCGGATAAAGACGCAAACGGCAATACGATTTATCAATATACTTATGCCGAGAGCGTAATCAACCCGTACCGCAAATACATGACCGATCTCAATCCGCAAACGCCGGGCAGTTATTTTTACGAACTGGAACAATACTTAAACCGTTTTTACGACAACGGCTGGGAAGATAAGACGAGTATCAATACCGCAGCCATCGAACGGGAATTCCGCGCAAGAGTACAACGAACGCGCGATAAACGGTATCGCAACGAAAAATTATTGTCGGGGGCTATTCCCGATGAAATCGAACGGATTGAAAAGTACCGTGACGCATACGAACGGCTTTGCGGTTGGCTCGAAGACGGTTTAATTTGTTTTAACGCGCCTACGCACACCGACGGTGCGCCCGAGAAAGGCGTACCTGCGTACGACGGGATCGTTTCTCTCAATCTTTGCCCCGACGAAAGCAGAATGAAAAACTTAAAAGCGTACTATTCGTATCCCGTATATAACGAGGAAAACAAGTTAAACGGGTATAGCGCAAAGGATATGAGCGTAGTGTTTTTCTATAACCCCGAGCAAGAAAAAACGTTCGAGTACGAGAGTTTGTTATACGTCGTTTGGCTGGTAGAACAAGGCATCTCCACGAACGAGTAAAATGGTAAACGAGGCAGGCAGGTATGCGACGAATGATAAAAAACCGCCGTGTTCAAGCGGATTGTAAAATCTATCAAATGCTGAAAAAGCAAGCGCGGAAAAAGCATATTTCCTTTCATACGCCCGGGCATAAAAATGCCAAATGGGATATCACGGAACTTGCCTATTCGGACAACTTATCCTCTCCTATCGGCGTGATTGCGCAGGCGGAAAAGGATATAACTGCTCTACTTGGCGCGCATAAAAGTTTTATTGTAACGGACGGTAGCACGTGCGGCGTTTTGGCGATGCTGCACGCGGCAAAAAGCTTGGGCGCGAAAACAATTTTATCTCGCGAGGACGCGCATAAGAGTTTGTATAACGGTTGCGCGCTTTTGGGGCTTGAGCTCCTTTTGTTGCCCGAAAAACGAAAAAACGGAGTGCCTACTCCGCTAAAAAAAGACGATATTTCTATACAAATGCTGGAAAGATGCGACGCGCTGTTTGTTACCTCGCCCGATTATTACGGCAACGTAGCTAATTTGGAGGGGTTGTCTGCGCTTTGCAGGCAAAACGGAAAATTATTGCTTGCGGACGGTGCGCACGGCGGGCATTTGCGGTTTGATAAACGGTTATATGCAGGCGCGTTCGCCGATTTTTGGGTGGACGGCGTACACAAGAGTTTGCCTGCTTTGACGCAGGGTGCGGTGGTGTCCGCGCGAAGTGCGCGAGGTGCAGATGCTCTTAAGAACGCTTTGGATATTTTCCGTACGAGTAGCCCGTCCTATCCCGTTATGGCAAGCGTTGAATACGCGGTAAAGTATCCGTGCAACGAACGCTTGGAGAACGCCGCGAAACGGTTTGAGCAAGAAAGCGACCGTATTTATTTTGGCGGCGACTGGACGAAGTTAATCGCTTTATTTGGGAAACGCGCGTTCGAAGTGGAAAAACGCTTGCAAAGCGAGGGGATTTTTGCCGAGTTTTGCGACGGCAACGCCATTTGCTTTTATCTCTCCCCCGCATTATCCTACGGCGCGTTTACCCGCTTGAAAAAACGGCTAAAACGGTTGTTTGACGAATACCCCTACGAGAGGGAGAATGATATTCAACGCAACCCTGCCCCCATCGTTTTAGAAAAAAGCGAGGTAGAATGGGTACAAATAGACGAAAGCGAAAACCGTATCAGCGCACACGCAGTAGGCTTGTTCCCCCCCTGTACGCCGCTTATGAAAAGCGGGGAAATGATTACCAAAGAAAAAATAAAATTGCTTACCCAAGCAAACAACGTTTTTGGGTTGGCGGATAACAAAATAGCAGTTTATAAAAAGGAAGAAAACATATGAGAGGGAAATTTATTACGTTTGAAGGATGCGACGGTTGCGGAAAAAGCACGCAACTGAAACTATTGAGCGCGTATTTGTCGGAAAATAATATTCCGCATATTTTTACCCGTGAACCGGGCGGTGGAAAAATCTCCGAAGCGATCCGTGAAATTTTATTAAGCGGAAAAAATATGGAAATGACGGACGAATGCGAGGCGCTCCTTTACGCGGCGTCGCGCGTGCAGCATTTGAGCGACCGCGTCGAGCCTGCACTTGCGAAAGGCGAACTGGTCGTATGCGATAGATACGTCGATTCTTCGCTTGCCTACCAAGCGTACGCAAGAGGTTTGGGAGTAGAGTTTATCAGCAAAATCAATGCGTTTGCTTTGGAAAAATACCTCCCCGACGTGACGATTTTTATCGATCTTACGCCCGAAGCAGCGTTTGCGAGAAAGAAGGGTGCAGACGCGGACGATCGGTTAGAACAAGCGGGGCTTGCCTTCCATAAACGCGTGTATCAAGGTTATAAAACGCTTGCTCTTGGCGAACCCAACCGCTTCGTTTGTATCGACGGCAATCAAACGCCGCAAGAAATTTTCAGCGACGTTTTAAAAGCGTTAAAAGAAAGGGGTTGTTTATAAACACCCTACCCATGTATGCGATGAAATATAAAAACGCCTGCTAACAAGCAGGCGTTTTGTCATCAAAAATTAAAAAATCAATCGATTTCTAATTGCGGCGAACGAAACGATTCGTCGTCTATAAACTCGAAAACGGACATATTAAATCCGCGAGCAAGCCGATAAATCGTGGTCAAAGTAACCGTTTTGTTTTGGCTGTTCATAATACGGTCCATCGCACCGTGCGTAATCCCCGCATCCCGCTCCAAACGGTATTGCGTCATTTTCTTTTCTTTTAAAAGTTGCAAAATTCTTGCCGCTACTACATCGTTTAAAGTCAAAACAGCTGTCCCCCTACGCCTTTTTAACTACATATATAGTTTAGCAATAATATTTATTTAAAATACGCCTTTATAAAGGCGTATTTTGCTTGACAAATACTTTGGAATGATATATAATATAAACAGTAAGGGGATGTATAAATCAATCGGGGGTGAAGTAGCTTTTCAAAAGCCACTTTTTTAACGCTCATCATTCGACGCGTTCCCCGATGGCGTTGATGTGAGAAGGGCAGGTGCGGAATTTTCCAAACCTGCCTGTTTTTTATGAAACGCACTTTCTTAAACGCCGAGCTATCGTTTTTGGATGATAGTGTTAAAAAGCAGCCGCGAAGAAAATCGCGGCTGCTTTGATCGTAGTATATTACGCCTTTTTATTACGCACGTAGAAATCGTACAATTCTTCTTGTGCGAAATGCATTTTGGTAAGATAGTTTTGAGCTGTTTTTAAGAACATGAAATAGCTCGTTTGATCGGTCGCGATATCAAACGCGTCGCCGCGTTCTAAGAAGTTATATTCGATATGCACCGAGTACATAGAAGAAACGGGCTTATGCAATTGGAAAGGCTTGTTGTCGACGATTCCTTCAAACGTGAATCCGTTTTCGTCGTGTACCACGTGCGCGTCCCCTGCGTGTACAAACCCAACTTTGGTAGAATAATAATCTTCCACGCGAACGTCGTCTTCAAAACGATACGTACCGGCTTGCACTTCCTTTCGCACCTCTTCCCGTTCCCAGTTGTACCAATCGGGGATATGCGAAAAACCCTTGTCGGTGTTGACGCCGTGTAAACGGGACAGGGTATCCATTTCCCACGTAGCGCCGCAAGCGTCGCACCAAAGTTTTATGCCCGCGCTCTTCGTTTTAAATTCAGCGCCGCAAGCTGGGCATTTATACAAAATGCGGTACAAGCCGTCCGCGCGTTGCTTGCATTTCGTATGGTAGCCTTTTTCCACCTGCCATTTATATTCGTCGCGCACAAACGCTTCTTCGATTTTTGCCTGCACTTCCTCCGCCGTCATATTCGCCGTTTGCTCGGGGGTCAAAAGCAAAAATACTTCTGCTTCCTGACGGATTTTGCGGTAGGGGTGTTTACTCCATTGCGGCGAGTTGATGAAATTGCCGTTCGCCTTAAAAATGACTACGGGGACTTTTGCGTGCTTGCAAAGTTTACCAAGTGCATCGTCCAACCGTTCGTTGACGCCTGCGAGTGAAAACCTTGCTTCGGGATAGATAGTGACGGGCAATTTATGCGTTTTAAGATAGCGCAAAATGTGTTTTGCCGTTACGATATCGTGCGTAAATTTACGCTTAGGCATACCGCCGATGCCGTACATGAGCCAATCGCCGCGGCGGAATTCTTCTACGGACATTACCCAGCCCGTTGTTTTGGGCGCGAGTGCAGCAATCATTTGCGGAAAGTCCATAAAGGACGCGTGGGAAGATAAAATCAAGTACGGTCCTTTGAGTTTTTTTACGGCTTTTTCCGTTTTTACTCTGCCGCCGCAAAAATACATATATAGCGGCCCCGCCACCACTTCGGCGACGCGCAGCCACCATCTTGGTTTGATGGGTTTGCGATACATATCAAAACGTTTTAATGGTTTCTTCATACGTTCTTCCTTATGTTTATTTATTTTATTATATCATAGGTTTGCGCAGATTTCAACCCCTTTTGTTAAAAAAAACAGATAAAGAATAAGAAAACCCGTTTGGCGATTTTGTTCGCCAAACGGGGCATAAAATAATTTCATCGCATACATGGTATACCAATTTTGTTAAAAATGCTTATTTTTCATCGTGGACGTAGATTAATTTTCCGTCTTGCTTGCGCGATTCTTCTGCGCAAATGCCCATCAAGTGGCTTTCTACCGAACGGTATAACGCCGTTTCATCGCCGCCTTTCCCTTCTAACAAATCGTACAAACCTTTAATAAGGTGCACGTCGCCGCCACCGTGACCGTAGCCTT
>JAZSMB010000037.1:0-2227 GCA_045535685.1 Candidatus Scatosoma sp. | reverse complement strand
TCATAATCGGGTTCATACTCGCAATCGTTTTTACGCCGTATTCTTTGGTAAGCGCGCACACGAACTTCATCATAATCAGCGGTCCGATGGTAATCACTTCGTCAAACGTTTCGCCGCGTTCGAGCATTTCTTTCAAGGGCACGCACACGTTACCTTGTCTGCCGTAGCTGCCGTCGTCCGTCATCATAAAAAATTCTTCGCTCGCTGCTTTGAATTCCGCTTCTAAAATAACAAGATCTTTCGAGCGGAAGCCGATAATAGACGTCACTTGCGTACCTTGCGCTTTGAGTGCTTGCGCTACGGGAAGTGCGATTGCACAACCAACGCCGCCGCCGACCACGCATACTTTTTTCAAGCCGTCGGTATGGGTAGGTCTGCCCAAAGGTCCAACGAAATCGGCAATGCTATCGCCCACGTTTTTCTGGTTCAAAAGTTCGGTCGAACCGCCTACGATTTGGAAAATAATCGTAATCGTACCCTTTTCCCTATCGTAGCCTGCAATCGTGAGTGGAACACGTTCGCCGTTTTCATCCACGCGCAAAATAATAAATTGCCCGGGGAGTGCTTTCTTCGCTACGAACGGCGCTAAAATTTCCATTTGCGTCACCGTAGGATTCAGCTCTTTTTTGCTGATGATTTGATACATACTTTTTTCTTCTCCTTGTATAATACGCACTACATCGCATCGTATTTATCTTTTAACCTTATACATTATACATTTCTTTATAAGAAAAGTCAAATTGAAAGGCAGGTTTTTCTTTTCTTTTTAATCGCTCAATCGATAAAAATTTAGCTAATTTATAAGACGAAAACAACACGCTGAAAAATAATTAAAAAATGTCGATTTTTGTGCGTTATTTTATTTGCCTTTTTTTAAGCAAAGGAGTATAATGGTCGGCGAATGAAATTTTTACACGAGGCGTTATTATGCAAACTTTACTTGCTTTATCCATCGCACTTTTAGCAGGGTTATTACTCTCGCGGGTGGCAAAGCTTTTGAACTTACCCGCGGTGACCGCATACCTGGTAGCCGGTATTTTGGTCGGACCGTACGTTTTGGGCGCATTCCAACTGCCTGGTTTGGGCTTTATCAACGCAGCAGATTTAGACCGCTACTCGATTTTATGCGACGTTGCGCTTGGCTTTATCGCCTTTTCTATCGGTAACGAGTTCCGTTTATCGCAACTGAAAAAAATCGGTCGGCAGGCAACCATCGTCGGTATTTTTCAAGCGGTGATCACTACTTTGCTTGTGGACGCGGTGCTGATTGCCGTACATTTGATTGCACCTACGAAATTCCCTTTGCCCGTTGCCATCGTATTAGGCGCAATCGCGTCGGCGACCGCGCCTGCAGCCACGCTTATGGTCGTTAAACAATATAAAGCGAAAGGCGCGCTTACCGATATGTTGTTGCCCGTCGTTGCATTAGACGACGCGGTGGGTTTGATGCTGTTCGCCGTTTCCTTCGGCGTGGCAAAAGCGTTGTTATCGGGCGCCATCGACGTCATCTCCGTTCTGCTTGAACCGCTTTTGGAAGTGTCGCTCTCGCTCATACTCGGCGCGTTGATGGGATTTTTATTCTCGTTTATCGAACGGTTTTTCCACTCTCGTTCCAAACGACTTTCTATGTCGGTGGCGTTCTTGTTTTTGACGATTGCGCTCTCTATGCTCAAATTCCAAATCGGCAGAGTACATATCGGCTTTTCGTCGTTGCTCGTTTGCATGATGCTGGGTACGGTATTTTGCAACGTGTGCGACTTTTCCGACGAACTCATGGCACGCGTGGATCGTTGGAGCGCGCCCTTACTCGTGCTGTTTTTCGTCATCAGCGGTGCGGAATTGGAACTTTCGGTATTTTCCGATATCTTAATCGTCATTATCGGTATCGTTTATATTCTCGCGCGCTCGGCGGGGAAATGTTCGGGCGCGTATTTGAGTGCGAAATACGCCAAGTGCGACGACCATATCGTTAAGTATTTGGGTATTACCCTTTTACCGCAAGCGGGTGTCGCGCTGGGAATGGCATTGAAAGCTGCGGAGCTTGGCGAAATGGGTATCATTGTATCGAATATTACGCTGTTTGCCGTGCTCGTTTACGAATTATTTGGACCTGCGCTTACCAAAATGGCGCTTACCAAAGCAGGCGATATCAACCCCAACGAAAAATTCAGCGCACGCGAAGCGCACGCTGGGAAAAAGTACGATCGACACGCTTTCCCCCACCACT
>JAZSMB010000092.1:0-6742 GCA_045535685.1 Candidatus Scatosoma sp. | reverse complement strand
GTGGCGTTGATAAAGCCTTTTTGCGCCGCTTTGTACGTGTTTTGCGGTAAAACTTTCATCGTGGCAACCATCGGCGCGAGTACTTCCAAACACATTTTTACCGTATCGATTGCGTCGAAAATACACTCTTTATCCTCTTGCATATCCTTGTTATACGCAAGCGGCAGCCCTTTGAGCGTGGTTAAAAGCGACATCAAATCGCCGTACACTCTGCCCGTTTTTCCACGAATGAGCTCCGCCATATCGGGATTCTTTTTTTGCGGCATAATGGACGAGCCGGTCGTGTAGCCGTCGTCTAATTCGATAAACTGGAATTCCCAACTCGACCAAAGAATAATTTCTTCGCTAAAGCGGGATAAATGCATCATCAAAATAGCAAACGCGCTTAAAAGTTCCACGCAAAAATCACGGTCGGATACGCCGTCGATGCTGTTGCGCGTTGCGCCGTTAAAGCCAAGCTTTTGCGCCGTAAACGCGCGGTCGGTGGGGTACGTCGTACCTGCCAGCGCACACGCGCCGAGCGGACTTTCATTCATGCGCGTAGTTGCGTCTTGGATACGGGAAATATCGCGCAAAAGCATCATCGCATACGCAAGTAAGTGATGCCCAAACGAGATGGGTTGCGCGCGCTGTAAGTGCGTGTATCCGGGCGCGATCGTGTCCGCGTTTTGTTCCGCTTGTTCCACGATTGCCTGCACGCAGTTTTTGATAAGCGCAATTATTTTTTCGCTTTCATCGCGTAAATACAACCGAATATCCACCGCTACTTGGTCGTTTCTGCTCCGCGCGGTATGTAAGCGTTTTCCCGCGTCGCCGATACGCTTGGTCAACTCCGCTTCCACGAACATATGAATATCTTCCCCGCCCGCGTCAAAAGTAAGCGCGCCTGCATTTAAATCGCGTAAAATACTTTCCAAGCCGTCGATGATGGTATCCACTTCCGTTTGCGGTAAAATGCCTTGTTTTGCGAGCATCGCCGCGTGCGCCATCGAGCCCTTGATATCTTGTTCGTACATTCTGCAATCGAAACGCAACGAAGAGTTGAAATCGTCCGCTTTTTTATCAAGTGCTTTTTGAAAGCGCCCAGCCCACATTTTTTCCATATACAACACCGTTTGCCTACTGCTATGCAGTAGGCAAAATCCTTTTTCTTATTTCTTGTTTTTTTGGTTAACTTCCGCTTGCACTTTGATAGGCAAACCGAACAAATTGATAAAGCCGGTAGCGTCCGCTTGGTTATAAACGTGGTCTTCGCCAAACGTTGCGATTTCTTCCGAATACAACGAGTAATCACTCCACGCGCCCGCTTTGATGATATTGCCCTTATACAGTTTCAAACGTACTTTACCCGTCACGGTTTCTTGCGTTTTTTCCACGAATGCGGAAAGCGCTTCGCGCAAGGGCGTAAACCATTGTCCGTTGTAAACGAGTTCCGCAAAACATACCGAAAGTTCTTGTTTTTTATGCGCCGTATATTTATCCAAGCACAGCGTTTCCAAATACGCGTGCGCCTTGTACAAAATTTCCCCGCCCGGCGTTTCGTATACCCCGCGACATTTCATACCCACCAAACGGTTTTCCACGATATCCAAAAGCCCGATACCGTTTTCGCCGCCTACTTTGTTGAGCGCAAGAATAATCTCTTTCGCACTCATTTTTTTGCCGTCTAACGCAACGGGGCGGCCCTTTTCAAATTCCAGCTCGATATACGTAGGCTTATCGGGTGCTTGCAAGGGCGATACGCCCATTTCCAAAAACCCGTCCTTTTCGTATTGCGGTTCGTTACCCGCGTCTTCCAAATCTAACCCCTCGTGGCTTAAATGCCACAGGTTTTTATCTTTGGAATAGTTGGTTTCGCGGTTGATTTTCAAAGGTACGTTGTGCGCTTCCGCGTATTCGATTTCTTCTTCGCGCGACTTAATCGACCACTCCCGCCAAGGTGCGATGATGGGCATATCGGGCGCAAACGCTTTAATCGTGAGTTCGAAACGCACTTGGTCGTTCCCCTTACCCGTACAGCCGTGACAAATAGCGTCCGCGCCTTCCTTTTTCGCAATTTCCACGATGCGCTTTGCAATAACTGGACGCGCAAACGACGTACCGAGTAAATATTCTTCGTATTTCGCCCCTGCCATCATCGTAGGGATAACGTATTCGTCCACGAACTCGTCCGTCAAATCTTCTACGTACAACTTAGACGCGCCCGTTTTTAACGCCTTTTCTTCCAAGCCGTCCAGCTCATCCGCCTGCCCAACGTTACCGCTTACCGCAATTACTTCGCAGTTATTGTAGTTTTCTTTTAACCAAGGAATGATAATCGACGTATCCAACCCGCCCGAATAGGCAAGCACTACTTTTTTAATATCCTTTTTATCCATACCGCATATCTCCTTACAAAATGCATACTCATTCTTTATTCTACAAACATTATACGCTTGTTTTTCTTGCTTGTCAAACACTTTTATTCATTTATAATAAATATTTTTTGAATATTTTATGAATAAATTGTATAATTGTATAAAATATGTATAAATATGACCTTTTTGCATATTTTTATCAATCGTTTTGTTTTTAGAGTGCTTGACAAACGCCGCGCGTTCTTTTATAATGAGGATATGGATACTTTTGTAAATATCGAGCCGATCGGCTACATCAAAACGGATTTTAAAGAAAAGTTCGGCATTCCCCGCCAAAGCGGTAGAGCAAAATCTCTCACGGCGCAAATTATTTTTTATCCCAAATATCGCTCGCAAGAATCGTTGCGCGGGATTGACGGATTTTCCCATCTTTGGCTATTGTTCGATTTTTCTTTGACCAGAAATCAAGGTTGGTCGCCCACCGTCCGTCCGCCGCGTTTGGGCGGGAATACGCGCGTTGGCGTGTTTGCCAGCCGTTCTCCTTTTCGACCGAACCATATCGGACTTTCGTGTGTGAAATTAGAAAAAATTTTACCCACCAAAACGCACGGCGACACCTTAATTGTATCGGGTGCGGATTTACTGGATAACACCCCCATTTTCGACGTCAAGCCGTACCTGCCCCACTCCGATTGCGTTTTAGAGGCAACGGGAGGATATGCCGCTGCGGTGGAAAACCACGCTTTGCAGGTGGTGTTTCCCGACGCGTTGTTGCAAAAAATTCCCACCGAAAAACAAGAGGGGTTAATCGAATGTTTAGCCGACGACCCGCGCCCTGCGTATAAGGACGAACCAAAGCGAGTATACGGTATGAAATTCGACTGCTTTGAAATCAAATTTCAAGTGCAAGGCGATACGCTCACGGTTGTGGCGGTAGAATAAAGTAACGAATATATAAAAAACGCCCGCTTGGCGCATTGCCAAACGGGCGTTTTTGTATTTTATCTACATTTGCCTTTATTGAAAATAGCTACCGTCCCCGCGCCCGAATGCGCGCCGATTACCGGTCCGATATAGTTGACGAAAATCTCCGTGCTTGGAAACCGTTCTTTTAACAATCCTTTTACGTATTCCACGTCGTCTAAACAATCGCCGTGACTGATAAAAATGGGATCGTGTTCTCCAAGCGTTTGCGTTTGCGCCAAATTTTCCACCAACGTATGGAGTGCTTTTTTACGCCCGATGGTTTTACCGATTGCCACCAGCTTACCGTTATCGTCCACGTGCAAGATCGGCTTTATTTTGAGTATCGAACCCACGATTGCCGTCGCAGACGATACTCTGCCCCCGCGCTTTAAGTGGAATAAATTATCTACCGTGAAATGATGGCAAATTTGTCCTTTCAAATGCACGATATACGCCGCCGTATCTTCGATACTCGCGCCCGTATCCGCCTTTTTTACCGCGTAATCGACGAGCAAGCCCTGTCCCATGGACGCGCACAGCGTATCCACCACGCAAATTTTACGCTCGGGATATGCTTTGCGAAGTTCACGAGCGGCTACTTCGAAGCTGCCCGCCGTACCCGACAGCCCGGACGAGAACGCAAGCACCAAAACGTCGCGACCGTTTTTTAAGCTTTTTTCGATATGTAGTTTCGCCGTTTCCGCCGTCACTTGATAGGTGGTAGGCATCGCGCCGTCGCGGAGTTTTTGATAAAACGTTTTTTCATCAATCGTTTTACCGTCTTCCCCTTCGTAGTTTTCGTTGTTCATTACAAACCCAAGTTTTACGCACGCGACCGCGTGTTCTTGCAGATAGGAAACGGGTAAATCGCAACCGGTATCCGTCATTAAATCAAATTTTCTCTTTGTCATACTTATTCTTCTCCTGTATCGTATTTTATTTCGTAATGGTAAGGCAACGCCTTATTTTAACACGTTGAATTTTTTGATGCGCTCCGCTTCAAAAGCAATTTGCACGGTGTACGTACCGTTTTGGCAAGCTACTTCCATACGCGGTAAACCCACCAAATCGAAATATTCTTCAAATTTATTTGCGAAATCTTTGAGTGCTAAGGCTTTACACGCCTCGCTCATCACCGACTTATCCGCTTGAATGACGTTATGTACGCGCGAAAACTCGTCGGAAATTTTTTTGACAGCCATTTTTTACTCCTTTCGCCGTTCGCAGGCAAATTCAGCAGCTTACAAATTACGTTTCAGCATACGCCGTACGCTTCCCATAAGCCCCACGTAGCGCTTGGTTACGTCGTAGAGTTTGCGTTTGCCCGTCAGCAGGTTGTTCGTAAGCGTCTTAAACGCAGGATGGATATTAGAAAACGCTCCAACGCCGATACGGTATTCGTCGGGCAACAACCCTACAATCGGCACTTTCAACAGTTCTTCTATCTCGTGCGGCGTTAAACAATCGCCAAATACCAACAACTCGCCCCGCACTTTATTGACGACCAAATTCAGCGTTGTCAAACGATAGCTTTTGAGGAGTGTAATTACTTTATCCGCGTCACGAATCGCCGATACGTGCGGAGTAGTAACGACGATCGCCTCGTCCGCGCAAGCCACCGCGCGATGAAAACCCTCGTCCACACCCGCAGGGCAATCGATTAGGATAAAATCGAATTGCGGCGCAAGCGCGTCTAACACGATTTTAAGCGATTGCGGAGATACGTAACGTTCCGGTGCGGAATGGCAACTGGTCAACACGTATAAGTTGGAAAAATCGGGGTGGCGAACAAGTGCCTGTTTTGCTCTGCACCTGCCCTCGATAACGTCCACGACGTCGTAGGTTACGAAATTTTCCACACCGCAAACCACGTCCACGTTATTTAGCCCAAAATCGGCGTCGCAAAGTACTACGCTTTTCCCGCGTTTGGCAAGTTGCGCCGCAAGATACGCGGCAACCGTCGTTTTGCCTACGCCACCCTTTCCCGACGTGACCACGATTTTTCTTGCCATACGCTCCTCTCCCGTTTCTCCGTATTGCCGCACAAACGACAAGAAGAGTATAGCATACGCGCTTCCCCGAATTTTGTCCTTTTTTAGCCGATTTCAACGTATTTGATAAAAAATCCTTTCATTACGACCGTTGTATCGCAGCTTTCGTAAAGCAATTTTATTGTAACGCATTTTTAACCGTTTTTCAATGATTTTCCCCGCAAAATCACTCTACTTCCCCGCCGTTTACACTCTACCTGCGCGCAATCGCTACTCCACCCGCAAAAGAATAACCACTCTACTCACGGTAGAGTGGCGTATATTGCTTGTTTTGGGTACAAAAAAGGGACTTGACGCTTGCCAAATCCCTGTTTGCGTTATGTAAACGGCTTATCTATTGCGCTTGCAAAGTTCCGCGCATACTTCCGACAATTTTACGCCGCGTGCGCTTAAGAGCACCGTGGTATGATAGAGCAAATCAGCCGCTTCGCATATCACGCCTTGCTTGTCGGGGTTTTTTGCCGCGATAACGAACTCGACGGCTTCTTCGCCTACTTTTTTACCGATACGATCGACGCCGCGCGCGAACAAGAAACTGGTATAACCGCCGTCTTCGGGATCTTTTTTATACGCGTCGACGATGCGTTGCAAACGTCCGAACATTTCCCCGCCGATGTCTTTATATTCCCCTTTGATTTGGTTAGGGAAACAGCTAAACGCATTCATTTCCGGCGCAGCTTTACCCGTTTGCGCTACTTTGATAAGCAACGTTTCGCCCGTGCAATCGAGAAACGCCGTTTTCACCCTTTGTACGTTGCCCAGTTGCGCGCCGAATTTGCGGACGTTGCCCTTTTCTTTCGCGTAATAATACACGAAACCCGTTTCAAACGTTTTACTAACCGCTTCCGCGTTCATATACGTATGTAAAAGTACTTCGCCGCTTTCATAATCTTGTACGATAACGGGAATTAAGCCATTTTCACCAAATTTCATTTCTTGCAAATTCATACTTCTTTCCAGTAGTACCCTCTACTACTGACTCCTTCGTTTTTATTATACAACACTTTTTTCCATTCGTCAATAGTTGTAACAGAAAAAATTACAAAAATTTATAAGTTATTAATTTAATACGACGTCTTTGAGGCTATCGTACTTTTTGAGCGCGGCGTCGCGCAACGCTTCCGTGTCAAACCTACCCTCAAACACTTCGTCCGAGAGTTTTTTCGCCGCAAACACCACTTGCGTGGGATAACGCAAGTTTTTGATATCGCCCAGCATTTTACCCGATTGCCGCGTACCCAAAAAGTCGCCGCTGCCGCGCATTTCCAAATCCTTTTCCGCGATTTTGAAACCGTCCGATTCGTTTTTCATCGTCAACAGCCGTTCTTTCGCCGTTTCCGTTTCCGAGCCCATCAAAAGAAAACAATA
>JAZSMB010000105.1:0-4445 GCA_045535685.1 Candidatus Scatosoma sp. | reverse complement strand
CCCTCGTGCGCGAGCCGCGAAACGCTCTTGATCGTGTTTTCCACGCCCTTTTTCACGATGCCGTCGCCTGCGAAAAATTGATTGCCGTTATAATACATATACAGCCCTAAAAGTCCGCTTTCCACCGCCGTGGCGATTTTTGCCGCGCAACTCGCTTTCGCGCCGTCGCAAATAATGCCCGAATCGATCGCGAGCGCGTTGACGAGCGTGTGCGAAACTTCTCTTTTTCCGCCGCCGAGCAAATATGCTATTCCGCACGCCGCGCCTGCGCCTGCCGATACGACGCCGCAATACGCCGACAGCGTGCCGATACCCGATTTTAAGTGAATGGTAATCAAATTCGACACGCAAAGCGCGCGATAGAGTTTGTCTTGGGGAATGGAGAGTCCGCGTGCGTACACAACCACGGGCACGCTTGCCGTAATGCCCTGGTTGCCGCTGCCGGAGTTGATAATAACGGGGAGTTCGCAACCGTTCATACGTGCGTCGCTTGCCGCCGCCGCATACGCTTTCGCCGTGATTTTGATATCCGGTTGATAGGCGCGGAGTAATACTTTGCCCACGTTTGCGCCGTAATCGTTTTTAAGCCCCGCTTCCGCGATTGCCATATTATACGCGATTTGTCGATCTAAAATTGCTTTTACGTCGTCTACGTTGAGCGCGTCGGCGAATGCTATAATCGACTCGACCGAAAGCCCCGATCGATCGGTTTTTTGCGGTTGCGCTTCGAGCGGTTTTTCAAACAGCGTTTGATCGTCTAAACGGATTTTGACGACGTTGGTGTGCGTATCCGCTATGCGCACGAACGCCGTGTGATGCTCCGATTGAAGCGTGACGCGAATATCGAACGTGCGCGCGTCATCGGGAGTACTCGTTTCCAAAGGAAACGATTCGCTCACTCTTTTAATTTCCGACATTTGTTCTTCGCCCACCGCCGAGAGTACTTGGAGCTTTTTATCCGCGTTACCTGCGACCAGCCCTGCCGCGAATGCGGAAGGAATTCCGCGCAACCCGCCCGTGTGGGGTACGGTTACGCTTTTGGCGTTTTTAACGATATTGCCGCTGACGGCGATTTTGCCCGATATCGGCGTTTCGCCCAGCGTAGCGCGTGCTTTTGCCGTTGCGTAAGCAATCGCAATCGGCTCGGTACAACCCATCGCAGGGATCAATTCTTCGCGCAAAATTTCTACGAACTGCGCGTACGTTTCTTTTGTGATCATAATTATCCTTTCGTAGCAAAAAAAAGGCGGTTTTCGCCTTTTTTCGATGATTGTTTAGTTTTCTACGCGAAGCAGCGTTTGCACTTTACCGATGCCCGACGCGTTGATTTTGTTCATTGCGTTTTTGATGCGGCTTTCACTCGTTTTATGCGTAATGATAACGAGGGGAACGCGCATATTGCCTTCGCCGTCGTCCTCTTTCTTTTGCGTAATTTGCGAAACAGCCACGAGCGAAATGCCGTTGCGACCGAAAATTCCGCTCACTTTCGCAAGTACGCCCGGCTCGTCGTCCACCGCCAAACGCACGTAGTATTCGCTTTCGAAATCGGAAATAAACTTGGTGGTATTATCTGCCGTCGCGTTGTTTTTGAAGGTGGAATATTTAATATCCGAGTGCGTTGCCGCGAAAATAACGTCGCTGACCACCGCACTTGCCGTAGGCAAAGCGCCTGCGCCGCGACCGTATAACATTACGTCGCCTACTGCGTCGCCTTGCATATATACCGCGTTAAACGAGTCGTTTACGCTTGCGAGCGGGTGCGAATGGGGAATAAACGTGGGATGCACGCGTACTTCCACGCCCTTGTCGGTATTTTTGCCGATTGCGAGCAGTTTTAAGGTATAGCCCAAATCTTTACCGTACGCGATATCTTTACGGCTCACCGCGCTGATCCCTTCGCGATAGATTTTGGTATAAGGAATTTTGGTATGGAACGCCATCGACGATAAAATGGAGAGTTTATACATCGAGTCGAACCCGTCCACGTCTGCGGTAGGGTTTGCCTCTGCATAGCCCAGTTTTTGCGCTTCTTTTAATACTTCTTGATAATCCGCGCCTTCGTTTGCCATTTTCGTTAAAATGTAGTTGGTCGTACCGTTGACGATACCCATCATACTTTGGATATGGTTGGCTTGTACGCCGTCCAAAAGGGTGCGGATAATGGGTACGCCGCCTACGCAACTTGCCTCGTAGTACAACCCGCAACGGTTGCGCTTTGCTATTTTTTCAAGCTCGTGCGAGAATTTACAAATCAGTTCTTTGTTGGACGTAACGACCGTTTTACCGCTGCTCAGCGCCGCCGTAACGAACGCTTTTGCAACGCCGATACCACCGATGGTTTCGACCACGATATCTACGTTGGGGTTCGCCACTACTTCTTCGATGCTGCTACCGATGATTTCTTTAGGAATACCAAGCTCTTGCAAGCATTCTAAATTTTTATCCAGTACCATTTCGACGGTAATATCTACTTTTTGCGTTTTTAAGTAGAAATCGTGATGATCAACGAGCGTTTGATACGTACCGCCGCCCACGACGCCTAAGCCTAAAATTGCTACGCCGACTTTCTTAACCATTTTTCTTTACTCCTTATGCAAGTTTTTCCTTGCGAAAATTTCTCATTCGTTTTCCGTATACCCAAGCGCGCGTTTTTTTATTCAACGCGTACCTGCCCTATCCATTTTTGATTATTCTTGCGTGGAATTGAGTTCGTAAAGATACTTCAATCCCTTAAGCGTTAACAGCTTATCCACTACGTCGATACATTCGATTTCTTTTGCGATAATCGTGGAAAAACCGCCCGTTGCAATCGTTTTAATATCGCTGCGTTTGAGTTCTTTTTTGATGCGTTTCACGATATATTCGACCAAGCCCGCAAACCCAAATACGATGCCTGCTTGCATATTCGTAACCGTGTTTTTCGCGATAATACTCTTGGGGGCTTCGATTTCCACGCGCGGGAGTTTTGCCGTACCGTTGACCAGCGAATCGAGCGAGCCCTTGATACCCGGGGCGATAACGCCGCCGATAAATTCGTTATTCTCGCTGATAATATTAAAGGTCGTTGCCGTACCGAAATCGACGACGATCATCGGCTTGTTTTCGCCGTAGCTTACGATGGCAGAAACGCAATTTACAATTCTGTCCGCGCCCACTTCACGTGCGTTATCGCAACGGATATTCAAGCCGGATTTTAAGCCGGGTGCGATATGGAGCGGTTGAAAACCGAAATACACTTCGCACATTTTATCAATGGTATAATCGAGCGAAGGCACGACTGACGACACGATACCGCCCGTCAAATCTTTCGCTTTGATGCCTTTAATGTCGAGCATACCGATGATTTGTTCGCCGTACTCGTCCGAAGTGCGTTTAAAATCGGTGGAAACACGGAAGGAAACTTTCAGTTCGTCCCCTTCGTACACCGCATATTTAATGTTGGTATTACCGATATCGATACAAATAATCATATTTTATTTCCTTTTGCTACGACTTGGATTACCCGTTGCAAAGCGGGTGCGATGAGTAGATTGATCGCAAATTCAATGAAAAAATTAAACGTTACAAGCCCGACGAGAATGAATACGAGTACGTTTTGACCTCCCGCCATGCCGTGAACGGAATTGGTCATAAACAAGCAACCGACGATAAAAATCGCCGTGTTGATTACGGGTACTAATCCCGAAGCAACAAAAATCGCCGCCGTTGCGTTCTTCTTTGAAAGCAAGCGATAAATAAATCCCGCAACAAAGCCCGCCACCGTCGTTTTAACCGTGCAAGTGAAAAACGTTACGATCGGGTCGTTCGCCCAAATGAGCGCATAAAAAGGTACTGCACCCACAATGACTTGCACGAGCACGACAATCCCGCAGGCAAGTCCCAAAAACGCGCCCACCCATGCGCCGAATACGATTGCGCCGAGCACGATCGGGATCAGGGTGAAGTTGAGCTGCACTGCACCAATCGAAATCGTCCCACCGAACGTCTGTAACACGATTACGAGAGCAAGCAACACTGCAATACCCGTAATCTCTTTTGCCGAAACTTTTTGTTTCTGTTTCATAATAACCTCCATCGGGTTCTCTTGGATACCCGTAGAAAAAAATTTTTCAATCGCGCCTATCTATTCGGTCAAATCGCGCAAGGCACGTATTCGCCGAAGACGGATTACCATATATTATACCGCATTTTTTTTATTTACGCAACAAAATGAAAGAGCGTTTTTCTACTTTTTCGTTATCTTTCACACTCTTTTATATAAAAGTATATAAAAACGGCTCACAAAAAACGCAAAAAGAGAATATGATGTAATAGAAAAGACAAAACCGCAGGTTATTCCGTTTCTTACATACCCCTGCGGCAAACACAGGAGGTTTTTTATGAATTGTTGTTTATCGGGGAACACCACCCTTTGGATTCTCATTGCTCTTCTTATTCTCGGTTCG
>JAZSMB010000044.1:0-8074 GCA_045535685.1 Candidatus Scatosoma sp. | reverse complement strand
GTTACGAAGGCTGGCCTGCCATTATCCGCGCGGTGAATACCGTCGATGCAATGACGGCGACGATCGAAGAAATTCCTTACGCCGTTTTACATAAAATTACGAGCAGAATCGTCAACGAAGTGGAAGGTATCAACCGCGTATTGTACGATTTAACTCCCAAGCCCACCGGCACGATTGAGTGGGAATAATAAAATACGTTTTTTACAAAAGATAAGCACGTCCGTCGCGAACACCGCGGCGGGCGTTTTACATACAATATAATATGAGATTATTTCTCAAATACACAATGGGGAAAAACGTATATGTACAATTTGTATAATACCGGTTGCGTTAACCGCAATCGTTGTGGCTGCTGCGGCTGCGGCGGAAATACTTGGGGCTTTCAACGTATTTGTCGCGATTGTCAAGGCAATATCCGTGTGATCAATAACTGTAACAACGGCTGTGGCTGTAATCAAGGTTGGAATAACGGTTGTAGCCAAGGCTGGAATAACGGTTGTAGCCAAGGTTGGAACGGTGGCTGTGGCCATCAAGGCGGTTTTAGCGCGCTCGTATTCCCGATCGCAAACGGCGGTGGCACGGGCTATAACGGCTGTCAAAGAACGTGTGGCTCGGGCTATAACGGCTGTCAAAATACGAGCACCCGCGCTACTACCTGCGGCGGTTGCGTAAATGCGCTGACGGTGACGAACGACGTGTACTACGCGCGCTTGTACGGCTTAACGGGTAGAGGCGGCACGACGCGTTGCGGCTGCAATTGTGGCAACGCCTATTTGGGTTCGACCGCTTACACCGACGTGGTGGACGCAATGGACGATTAACCAAAGACAACGGGCGACGGAATTTTTCCGTCGCCTTTCTTATTTTTACACTTTTTTACACTTTTTTACAAAAAATACTTGACAACTGTAAAAAAATAGTGTAAAATTGTGTAAAAAGGAGGTGGAGATATGAAAATTACAGACGTCATATCCATAACGGAATTATCGCGACTTTTAAAAAAGAGCAGACCGACGGTATATAAGTACGTATTCGATTTTGAAAGCGGGAACTTTGGACAAATTCCGCACTCGGTTAAAAAATTATTTGAAGAAATCCAAACGGGGGCAACGTCCAAGCGAGAAATTTGCGAGTATTGCACGCATTGGTTTGGCGAAGCGGAAACGCCGAAAGGTTTTTTATCGTTTACGCAGTTAAAAGACAGGCGCACGACGCTGAAAGAAATTATCAAGCTGTTAAACTTGCACGAACGCAAGTTGGACCTTGTAAAAATTAAAACGTTCATCGAACAGGAGATACAAAAATGAAAAAACAAACGAAAAGAGATAAACTTTTACAACAAGTTAAGGACAACCTTACCCATTATCGCTTAAAAGCCGATTTGGCGGCGGTTGAAGGGGAAATTTACGAAAATCAACCTTGCTTATCGGGCGCAACGCAAAATATTTTCGAGCGAGTGGTAACCGATTTCAAAAACGAAATTCGTAAAGACGTAGTTAGCGCGCTCACGAGCGAGAAAAAGGCTGCCAAAGACGCGCTTATCGCGTTTGAAAAGACGCATAATCAAAAAGACTTACAGCTTTTAGATAACGAAACGAAATGGAACGCGGTCTTGGATAAAAAGCTGTTTAAAAAGGATAAGTACGACCTTGCGAAAATGCAATTTGCCTTGGCGTTTATGTTAGAGGACGGACAAGCGTATCAACGGCCGGACGATTCGCTTGCAGCCGTATCCGAAGTACTTTTTAACGATCCCACGTATATGGCGCTTTTATACGCTACTTTGCAGGATAATTTCGTTAAAATACATAACGTAACAAGCGCAGACGAACAAAATGCGCTCGTGTTTGGGCTTAATTTAGCGTCGTTTTTACCCTTCTCGTCCGTGATTGTCAGCGGTATCAACGCGCTTGCACTCATCAACGAAATCCGTAAAAAACAACGTATGAAACAGGCGTTCCGTACGCTGTCGGGCGCGGAAACGAATATGCTACTCGCAACCAAACTTACCTTGATTCAAATGTCGAAAAACAGTATGCCCAAAGCGGCTTGGTCGGCGCTCGTGGACGAATATTTACGTATGGTGGGCAATTTGCGTGCGGACGCTGAATACGAATGGCTTGTGGAACAATCGCAAGTGCCCGTATGCAAAGAAAAAATCGCGATTTGCGATTTATGCGTAGATCGCCTTTCGCAGGTGGTCGGCGCATAAAAGAAACGTATAACGACGGCAAGTATAGCTACTTATCTTTTACCGCAGATACAGTTCTTCGTACGATTTTCTCGGAAACCCTTGCAATTACCGCGGAGTGAAAAATTTTACCGCGTAAGGTATTGACATTTTTATGGGTATCAGTTATAACGTATATAAGCCGAAAATAGGTCGAACTGCCTTATTTTTCATCAAAAAAACGGTTAAAATCAAGGGTACGCGGCAATACTATATACCATGAAGAAGTTTCGCCGCGCCTATCGATATATAAAAGAAAAATACGTGCTACTCGCACTAAAAAAATACACGACCATTGCCGGCACGCTGGTTTTCTTTTTGATTATGTCCATCGTCCCGCTTACCTTTTGGTTAACGCTCATCGTAGGGAAATTCCCTGTCGATACCACGCGATTTTTACGCTTGCCGGTATTCGATTCGGTTAAAGAAATGCTTTCCTACGTGCAAACGGAAGCCCAAAATGCCACTACGGGTGTGTCGGTGATTTTGCTTATTACGACGTTGTATTCGTCAACGACACTCTTTTATCAAATGCGTTTAAGCGGCGAGATTATCTACGAGTTCCCTCGTCCCAAACGCGGACTGCGCGTGCGGTTGAGTGCGTTTATTTTACTACTCATCGTAATGCTTGCGGCGCTCGCGCTTACAGCAATTTTGGCGTTAGGTACTTTGTTGTTCGCCAACTATTTACCCAGCGGCGTCGAGCGGTTTGCCGATTATGCGTTATTGCTCGTCGTGGCGTTTGGGTTGACGATCTTGCTCAACGCGTACATTTGTCCGTATAAAACGCCGATAAAACGCTTTTTGCCCGGCACGCTGATCACTGTAGGCGCGTGGGGGGTGGCGGTAGTAGGTTTTTCCGCGTATTTAAAAATAGGCAACGTGAGCAAACTATACGGCGCGTTAAGCGTGTTGATCGTATTTTTGCTTTGGCTGTACGTGATGATGATTTGCTTTATCGCAGGCGTCATTTTCAACAGCGAAAAAATCGTTTCCGAGCATAAACAATTACGTATAAAAAGCGCAAAATACCGCAAAATAAGTACTATGAAGAAAACGACGTTAAAAAGTTCTGTTTTGGTTGGGATTATTACGCTTGCGTTTTGTTTACCCGCGTGCGGAAAAGCGACGCTACCCGAAATTACCAAACCGTACGTTGGCGAATACGAGTGTACAAGCGCCACGCTTGGCGAAAAAGAGTATTTAGACGAGTTCTCGTTCGTAAAGCTCGAATTACGCCCCGACGACACGTTTACGCTCTCGTATGCAAGCAAAGACGGCAAAAAAGGAACAGAAACGGGCAAATATAAGTACGATTTTGAAAAAGAAACGATATGCTTTGTAGGTATGGGCGATTATGCAATCGAGCGCGCGTTTCCACTCAAAAACGGTCAAATCGACTTAACGATCGCATTCGGTAAACAAACTTTGCATATCCGCTTTGCACAAAAATAGTGTATTTTAAAAAAGAAAACGTAGAAAAACGGGCGATTTTGCCTGTTTTTATTTTTTTACAAACAAATGTTCGTTTTATCATAAAAAACGCTTGCAATTTGGAAAAAAATGTGATAAAATCAATTATGTTATGAGTACCGTGCTAACTTCCGACCAAGAAAATGCGAAAAATTTGATAGCCGAGTGGTTTTTTAATACCGACGATAAAGTATTCGTTTTATCCGGTTATGCAGGCACGGGAAAAACCTTTTTAATCGACTATTTAGCCAAAGAAGTGTTGCATTTAAAAGTAGGGGTAGAAGTGGTATTCGTATCCCCGACGGGCAAGGCGGCGGCGAACTTAGTAAAAAGCGGCACGATTGCCGGCACGGTGCACGGTTTAATTTACGTTCGCGACGAGGAGGCGATGGACGTAGATGAAAACGGCGAAATTATTGCCGAGCAAGAGCTGCGGTTTATTAAAAAAGACAGCATCGATCCCAAAATTAAATTGATTGTCGTGGACGAAGCGTCGATGATCAACGAAACGGTGTTAAACGACTTGTTGAGCTTTAACGTCAAATGTCTATTTTGCGGGGACGGCGCACAGCTACCGCCCGTTAAGGGAGTGTGCCCGCTGATGGAAAAACCGCATTACACGATGACGGAAATCGTAAGGCAGGCGGCGGACAACCCTATTATTCAAGTAGCGACGATGGCGCGCGAGGGTAAACGCATTCCGTTTGGGAGCTACGGGGATAAAGTGTGCGTAGTGGGCAAAAGCGGATTATCCAAAGCACAACGCAAACGGTTGTTTATGCAGGCGGATCAAATTATTTGCGGGCGCAATAAAACGCGGAATGCCTTAAACGCGGAAATCCGCGCGTATAAGGGGATTGACGAAAAAGTGCGTATGCCCGTGGAAGGGGAAAAGCTGATTTGTACGCTAAACGACTGGGAAAAACCGCTGGATAAAGAGGAAAAATTTTTCCTCGTCAACGGCGTTATCGGTACGGCGAGTAATATTTGCGAGAGTTTCGACGATCTTGCCGCGATGGATTTTCAAGCGGATTTCGTAGAAGAAAGCGTGCGCGTACCGTTCGATAGCGCAATCTTCACGCGTGGGGAGTATCGGCACTTATACGGCGATCGGGCAGTTACGCTCATCGACGGCTCGGTGGTGCACGAAGGGAATTTTGCTTTGCTGCATAAACTCCGTTCGGTTGCCGACGAACCGATTACGCGGTTCGAGTTCGCTTACGCCATCACTTGCCATAAAGCGCAGGGGTCAGAATTCGATTTCGTAATCGTTTTCGACGAATCTTGGGCGTTTGGCGAAGAAAGAAACCGTTGGTTGTACACCGCGATTACGCGAGCAAAAGAAAAACTACTTATTATAAGGTAAACTATGCCGAAAATTTTAGAAAAACATCAACAAATCGAGCGTTCGATCATCACGACGTACCGCAAAACGCTGTGGTCGCCGTTTGTATTAGCGGTTAAAAAATACGCGCTCATCGAGGCGAACGATAAAATCGCCGTTTGCATTTCAGGCGGAAAAGACAGTATGTTGCTTGCCAAATTGATGCAACAGCTGCAAAAACACAGCGAAATACCCTTCGAGCTTATATTTTTAGTGATGGACCCCGGGTACAACGCGAAAAATCGAACGAAAATAGAAGAAAACGCCGCGCTTTTGCAAGTGCCGATTACGATTTTCGAAAGTGATATTTTCGCCGCGAGTGAGGCGGCGTGCGGGGATAATCCCTGCTACTTATGCGCCCGTATGCGTCGCGGGCATTTATACGCGAAAGCGAAAGAACTCGGTTGCAACAAAATCGCGCTCGGACACCATAAAAGCGACGTTATCGAAACGACGCTTATGGGTATGCTGTACGGCGCGCAAATACAAGGTATGCTGCCCAAAATTCAAAGCACGAACTTTGAGGGTATGCAACTCATTCGACCGATGTATTGCATTTTAGAAGAAGATATTTTGCGTTGGAAAGAACATAACGGTTTGGAGTTTATCGCCTGCGCATGTAAATTTACGCAAGCCACTTGCGGCAGCGACGACGATACGTTTTCCGCGAGAAAACGGGTAAAAGCGTTGATAGCCGAGCTGAAAAAAGAAAACGAAAACGTGGAAAATAATATTTTCCAAAGTATCCATAACGTACAGCTGGATACGCTGGCAGAATATAAGCAGGACGGCAAAAAACATTCGTTTTTAGAAAAATTCGAAACGCGTTGACATATTTTTCAGGGTGACCGCATACGATAGGGTATGCAAGAAAATATTTCTCATCAAGTATCTATCGAACAAAGAAAACGCATCGCCGTGCAAGGGGTAGAAAGCGTAGTGGCGTTTTCCGAAGTGAAAATCGTATTGACCATTTGCGGCGGCGAAAAGATGTACGTCATCGGCTCGGGCTTAAAAATCGTCGGCTTTTCCAAAACGAGCGGCTCGTTTACCGCAGAGGGCACGATCAGCGGTATTTCCTACGGCGGTAAGAGCTTTGCCGCAAAACTCTTTAAATAACGTTGGATACGCAAAATCAATGGAAAATTTTTACCGTTTGCATACTAATGGGGTTAGTCGGCGGCGCGCTCTACGAAGTGTTTTTACTTTTGCGGTGGTTATTTGGCTGTCGCGGTAAAAAACGCAAAGCGTTGGGCGTTGCGTTGGATATCGTGTATTGCTTGGGGTTTGCGCTAATATGCATTTACGGAGCGTACGCGTTTGGTTTTCCCGATTTTCGGGTATATATGTGGATAGGATATCTCGTTGGCGGGATAATATATTTAAAAAGTTTGCACAAAATTATTGCCTTTTTGAAAAAAGTATGCTATAATAGTATAAATCTATTGATAAAAAAGGCAAAAAATCGAGAAAAAACTCTTTTAAAAGAGGAGAGAAGTTTATGACACAAGATAAATTAAGGAGAATTATAACAGCGTGCGTCGTAGGCGCAACTACGCTGCTCGTCTTTTTGCTTGGCGTTTTAATTTATCAATGGATTACGTTGGGGGTTCTGAACAACCGCATTGCCGCGATTGAAGAAGAAACCAAACAGTTAGAAGAAGTTATCGCGCGTGGCGAAGAAGACGCGGCTTGGTACGAATCGGATATTTATAAAGACTGGGCTGCATTTGAAGAAGGGTTTGTTCGTCCCAACCCGTAGGAGTAATTTATGAAAAAATACGCCGTAATCGATATCGGCTCAAATTCCGTTCGTCTAATGTGTGTGGCGAACGGAAAAGTTTTATATAAACGCTTAAACACCACCCGTCTTGGCGAGGGTTTGGCGCAGTCGACTATGCTCAACGCGGCGGCGATCGAACGCTCTGCGCAAGCGGTGGCGACGTTCTATTCTCAAGCGATAGACGAAGGGGCAGAATGCGTGTTGGCGTTTGCGACGGCTGCGGTACGCACGGCGGAAAACGGCGCGGTATTCGTTTCGCGCGTGCGCGAACTTTGCGGTTTGGAAGTGGAAGTGGTATCGGGCGAAACGGAAGCGGAAATCGGTATTTTGGGCGCGCTTGGCAATGCAGACGGCGCGGTAGTGGATATCGGCGGCGCAAGTACGGAAATCGTCGTCAAGCAAAACGGCGCGTTTATCTATAAAAATAGTATCAATATCGGGGTCGTGCGTTTGCGCGATCAATGCGGTTTACAAAAAGAAAAATTGTTTCAAGTTTCACGCGAAGCGGTAAAACAGTTTGGGCTTGTTCCCAAAGCAACCGCTTACGCCATCGGCGGCAGCGCAACGGCGATTGCCGCGTATTGCTTGGAGCTGAAAGAATACGACGCGCAAAAAGTGACGGGCGCAAAAATTAGTAAGGAGCAAATGCAAGCGACGGCGGACAAGCTGTTGTCGCTTACGCCCGAACAAATTTATTCGTCCTCGTGTATGCCCAAGGGCCGCGCGGACGTAATTGCAGGCGGAGCGGTGCTTTTTAGCGTGATTATGGAAGCGCTTGATATTTCCGAGCTGATTGTGAGCGATCGGGATAATTTAGAAGGATACGCAATCCGCAAAGGGTTTAAGGTATGAGCAGAAGAGGGACAACCGTTTTCGCGGTTAGCTTACTAATCGTATTGCTGGCAAGTTTAACGCTCGTCGGCTATTTTGCATGGGTTGCGGGTTTGGACGAGTTTATTACCGCCGTCGCATCAATGGGTGCGTCGCTGATCGTTGCGCCTGTTTTGCACGAGTTCGGACACGTTTTGATAAAGTCGGATCGTAGCCATGTCGTTCTGTGAGCCAAGGAGTTGTGTGATGAAATTGTCTTCCTAAGACCGCTTGGCCTCCGACTTGTTTGGACGAGTTTATTACCGCCGTCGCATCAATGGGTGCGTCGCTGATCGTTGCGCCTGTTTTGCACGAGTTCGGACACGTTTTGATA
>JAZSMB010000059.1:0-16148 GCA_045535685.1 Candidatus Scatosoma sp. | reverse complement strand
GCAAGCTGGGGTCCCTACAAACTTACCAACTATCAAGCAGACGTGACCTACACCGTTGAACGTAACACCAACTGGTATGGTTATGGTATGGACAGATATGCTAAGCAATTCCAAACGGATAAGATCGTTTGCGACAAAGTGACCGAATGGTCCACCGCTTGGCAAATGTTCCAAAAAGGTGAAATCGACGGCGTTGGTATGGACGTTTCGATCGCTGCTCAATACAGAAACAGCCGTCAAGCGTACTTCACGCCCGACACGTACACCTTCTCGCTTAACTTACAATCCCGTGCGAATAGAACGGAAAACAATGGTACGAACAAACTCCTTAACTACGATTCGTTCCGTAAAGCAATCTCCTTGATGCTTGACCGTGACGACTACTGCGCTAAGAACAGCCCCAGCTCGTTGGCAGCGCTTGGTTTGTTGAACAACATGTACTACTATGACGTAGAAAACGGCGGCGTATATCGTGAAACCGAACAAGCGAAAGAAGCTATTCTTAACGCATACGGTGCTACGAAAGTTGCTGGCGGTTGGAAAGTAGGCGAAACGACGTACGATGATATCGACGACGCTTTGGACGCAATGACCGGCTACAACCTTACGATGGCAAGAGAGCTTATGACGCAAGCTTATAACGAAGCGAAAGCGGCAGGCGACTATGCAGACGGTATGGACGTTGTTCTTACCTATGGTATCGAACAAGAATCTGAAAGCGTAACCCGCGTTAAGAACTGGTTCCAAGCAGCGTTCAACGCAGCTACCGAAGGCACGCCTCTTCAAGGCAAGATTAAGATTGAATACTACTACTATTCGTCCGCAACGTGGTCTTCCGACTTCGAAGAAGGTAAATATGACCTTTGCTTCTCCGCATGGGGCAGCGCAGCGTTCAACCCTTACTACTTGCTTGGCGAAACCCAAATTGCTGACGCAAACCGTTATGCACAAGGTTGGGATCCTGCAAAAGTTGAATTGACCGTTGACGGTTTGACGCCTGACGAAGCACATCCCGATGGCAGCTACACGTACAACTTGAAACAATGGAATAGCAATATTCAAGGTAAATCGGATTGTCTCGTTAACTTCGCGTTGTATCCTACCGCAGACCGTTTGAAGGTTCTCGGTGCGCTTGAAACGGCAGTTCTCAACGCTTACTATTCGGTTCCCGTATATTCCAGATACTCTGCATCGCTCATTTCGTATAAGTGCGACTACAACTCCTACGAATATAACACGTTCGTTGGTTACGGTGGTATGCAATATATGACGTATCACTTCGATGATGCTGAATGGGCAGAATTCGTTGCAAGCAAAGGTGGCACGCTTAACTACTTGTTCGGTCGTGACGCTTAATTGAACTAACGATTCGAGCAGCGGAGATGAGCCAAACTCATCTCCGCTGTTTGGACTGTAAAAAAGGGAGTTTTTACCTATGTATATGTTTAAGTACGTATTAAAACGTATCGGGCTGATGATACTCACGTTTTCCGTGATTATGTTTACCTGTTTCGTTTTAATCAAATTGTTGCCTATTCCTCTTGGCGAGGGCTTGGGCACGGATAAAAAATTGTTGCAAATGGAGTTGGAGGCGCGTGGCTATTACGACCCCATTATGGTGCAACTTTGGAATTATTTGGTGAGAATTTTCACCAAGGGCGACTTTGGTATCGGTACCAACATGCCCGGATATGCGGGTGTGCCTATCTGGGACGCGTTCGTTTCCCGTTTGCCGCCCACAGTTTTAATCAACGTATATTCTTCGTTGATCGGTGTGCCTATCGGTTTGGGCTTGGGTATCTTGGCTGCTTTAAAGAAAAATAAATGGCAAGACCAAGTAATTTCCACCGGCGTTATCGCTATGATCGCTATCCCTTCCGTCGTTTACGCATTCTTGATTCAGTACGTTTTCTGTTTTCAGTTGGGTTGGTTCCCGTTGCGTATGGAAAGCGGCACCGATTATTTCAGTTGGGAAATGTTCCGCAGTATGATTCCTGCGGTTATTTCGCTGTGCTTGGGCTCGATTGCCGGTTACGCACGTTATACGCGTGCGGAGCTGACGGAAGTGCTCACCAGCGAATATATGTTGCTTGCGCGCACGAAAGGTTTGACCCGTGGTCAAGCTACCGTTCGCCATGCATTGAGAAACGCGATGGTGCCTATTTTCCCCATGATTTTAGGCGAATTCGTTTCCGTACTTTCCGGTTCGATGATTATCGAAAGCGTTTTCGATATTCCCGGTGTTGGTGGTTTATATCTTAAATCCATCACGGTACTCGACTACGACTTCTTCATGTTGCTTTCGGGTTTCTATACGCTCGTTGGCTTGGCGGCAGGTATCATCATCGATATCAGTTACGGGTTCATTGATCCCAGAATCAGAATGGGGGCGAAATAAACATGGATAACGTAAAAAACATGGATATTATGAATATCCCCAAGGAAAAATTTAAACTCGCTGCGGCACGGGATCTTTCTCACGATAAAAAGTTAGCGACCAAACCGCGCGGCTATTTTCAAGACGCTTTTTCGCGTTTTTGTAAAAACAAGGGCGCGATCGTAGGCGCAATCGTTATTATTATTTTGTTCTTGTACGCGTGTTTCGGTGCGTTACTCACGCCGTACACCGTTGCCTACAACGACCCGTATTTCATCAAAACTTTGCCTAAGTGCGAGTTATTTGCAAACACCACTTTTTGGGATGGTTGCGAAGAAAAGACGTTTAACAAAGAAACGTTCGACTATTACTATTATATCGGCGAAGAGACGGGGCATAACGCCATTAAGGGTCAGGAATTTACCAAATCGGAAAATCTGTACAGCGTACGGTTAGACTCGTATCATACGACGGGCTGTATCTACAAAAAAGTGGAAAAAGCCGAATATGAAGATATTCAAAGATATCAAAACGAAACGGGCATTCAAGTTATTTATCCCACGATTACGAAGAAAGATCGTCCCAGCGAAAGACTCGTTGGTCAAGACATGATCGCAAACTACTACTATAAGACCAAAGAAGTAGCTGGCTCGCTGCAAATCGTGTACGATAATTTCGGCGACGTTATTCCCGTTTACAGAAGTCACGCGGTTGGCGAAGAAGCGAAAGACGGTTATAATTCCTTGCGTATCGCAGGCGACGACGGTTCGAGTGGGGTTTGGTACGACTATGCGTTCCCCATCGATACGGGGTATGAAATTCGTGTAAACTATTACGAATATTATATCTATCAACACACCTACGTCCTCAAAGACGGAATCGAAAAGCCTTCCTTCTTGTTCGGCACAACGTCGGGGGGACAAGATATCTTTACCTGTATGTCGTCTGGTGCGTTGTTCTCGTTTGCATTCTCTATCGCGGTTTCGCTCGTTAACTTGATCGTAGGTGCGATCTACGGCGCAATCGAAGGGTATTACGGCGGCAAGCTCGACTTGTTTATGGAACGTTTCTCGGATATTTTGTCCGCAGTACCGTCCATGATCGTCATTACGTTGCTTCGATTGCATATGGGTAACTCCGGGCCGATTGTTATTCTATTCGTTGCCTTCTTTGCAACGGGGTGGATTGGTATGGCAAGCACCACGCGTATGCAATTCTATCGCTATAAGAACCAAGAATACGTTTTGGCTGCAAGAACGTTGGGCGCAAAGGATCGCAGAATTATCTGGAAACACGTTTTCCCCAACGCGCTCGGTACGCTCGTTACGCGTTGCGCGCTGATTATTCCTTCGATGATCTATTCGGAAGTAAACCTCAGCTACTTGGGTATTATCAGCTTAACGTCGGGCAACCTTACCAGTGTTGGTACGATTTTGTCCAACGGTCAAGCACTTTTAAAGATGGGTGTTCCGCACATCGCGGCATTCCCGTCCGTATTCCTCGCATTGTTGCTTTTGAGTTTCAACTTATTCGGCAACGGTTTGCGCGATGCGTTTAACCCCTCGCTCAGAGGTTCGGAGGACTAAGAAATGGAAAAGAAATTAGAAGTTAAAAATCTGGTCATTTCCTTCCGTACGCAGGCGGGTAAAGTGCAAGCGGTACGCGATATCTCTTTTGACCTTTATAAAGGCGAAACGCTCGCAATCGTAGGCGAATCCGGCTCTGGTAAGTCGGCAACGTCTAAAGAAATTATCGGTATTTCCGCAAATAACGCGATTATCGAACAAGGCGAAATTTTGTACGACGGCAAGGATCTCGTGCGTATTCCCGAAGAGGAAATGCATAAACTTCGCGGCGACAAAATCGCGATGATTTTCCAAGACCCGTTGTCCGCACTCGACCCTATTATGCGTACGGGTAAGCAAATTACCGAAGCGATGCTGCTTAAAAACAAAACCAACCGCAAGGAAGGTAAAGTAGCCTTCAACCGTATGCTTGCCGTGCTTTCCGAAATGATGAAAGCGGCAATGAATGAAAAAATCGAGGCAGGCGTGGACGTGGAACGTTCCACCGCGTACCTTGCAAAAGTGGACGAAGTTATCAAAACGTTCGACGCATTTAATATCAAAGCCATTCGTTTGGAAGAAAGCTATAACAATGCCCGCAACGCTGCGGAAGAGTTAGTTTCTATCATCGACGATACGCTGTTCCTTGCGGAAAAGAAACAAAAAATCGACTCCGTTTTCATCATCAATTCGTTGATACGTAAACTGAAAACGGTACAAGACGAATACTTTTCCAGCAAGTACTTGGACGCACTCAACGCGTACATGGTACGCCTCAACGACGTAAAATCGGAAGCGAAAGCAAATATTAAATGGGTTACCCGCGCGAAAGCACTCATCGGTATGGCGTCCTTAAAAACGGAAGCGCCGCAATCGCTTGTAGACGTGCTTGGAGAACTGCGCGCAACGCTGAGTGAAATGTTGGCGCAAACCCCGTATAACTTCTTCCGTTTGGGTTATTACGTATTCAAAAATCCCGACGCAAACCTTAGCGGTATGCCTGCGGATGAGGCGAACGAATTGGCACTTCAATGCTTGATGGATAACTTTATGACCGAATTCCTTGAAATGGAAAAGGCGGCTGTAGAGTATTCGATTCGCAAAAACCTCGAAAGCAAAAAAGCGGCAATCGAAGCTTTGGACAATGCAGTTGTATTCTTTAAGGCGGGCGGCTTTAACGCAAAGGACGCAAACGCTACGGCAAGAGCCGTTAGCAGAGCGGTGCGCGAAGCAATCAACCCGATGGAAATCGTTAAAGACAGCGTTGCACATACGTTCACGGGCGCGTTGGATAAGGAAGTTCGCAATTATTTCTTCTATTTGAAGAATAATCCCAAAGAAGAAATTCGTTTTGCGAAACAAACGGCAAAGCGCGAGGCGTTGCTTGCGAAAGGTAAAACGGTGGATTGGAAAGTCGTTCCGAAATTCATCGTTGAGCCGGAAAAACAAATTGAAAGCATCGTATCCGTATTGAATCGTGCAATCAATAAGTTTAAAGCAGACGTGGAAAGCGCTGCTTCGATCGACGTGGATAAACGAGGCGTTGAAATTGTAGATTATCTCAAAGAAAACGCATCGCAAGTCGTGTACAAACTCACCAAACGCATCGCAAAAGAAAAAGCGATTAAGCTCATGGAAGAAGTAGGTATTCCTGAACCGAGAATCCGTTATAATCAATACCCGTTCGAATTCTCGGGCGGTATGCGTCAACGTATCGTTATCGCAATCGCGCTGTCGGCAAACCCTGATATTTTGATTTGCGACGAGCCGACGACGGCACTCGACGTAACCATTCAAGCACAAATTTTGGAACTTATCAACAAGCTTAAAAAAGAGCGTCAACTTTCCATTATTTTCATCACGCACGACTTGGGCGTCGTTGCAAACATGGCAGACAGAATCGCCGTTATGTACGCGGGCAAGATCGTGGAATACGGTACGGCGGACGAAGTGTTCTACAACCCGCAACATCCCTACACGTGGGCGTTGCTTTCGTCCATGCCCGACTTGGATACCGACGAAAAATTGGACGCAATTCCCGGCACTCCGCCCAACATGATTTATCCGCCCGTGGGCGACGCATTTGCGGATAGAAACAAGTATGCGATGGAAATCGACTTCGAAATGCAACCGCCTATGTTCCAAGTATCGCCTACGCATTACGCGGCTACTTGGTTGTTGCATCCCAACGCGGAAAAAGTGGAAATGCCCAAAGTAATTACCGAACGTATTAAACGTATGAAAGAACGCGGAGGTGCACAAGATGAATAACAACGACGTTTTGTTAAAAGTAGAGCACCTTTGTCAATATTTCCGTATGAACAACCGCGATTTTAAAGCGGTGGACGACGTTTCGTTTGAAATCAAGAAAGGCGAAGTTTTCGGCTTGGTTGGCGAATCGGGTTGCGGTAAAACTACCACCGGTCGTTCGATTATTAAATTGTACGATATCACCTCGGGCAACATCTATTTCAACGGCGAAAGGATAGGGGCAGGTACGCGTTCATACAAAAATGCGATTGCAAAAGCGCGTAAAGAAGCGGCTGCGGAAATCAAGGCGCTGCGTGCAGAAGCAAAAGCTAACCCCGAGAAAAAAGACGAAGTAAAAGCAAAGATTGCGGAAGTGCAAGCAAAGTGCGCGACGATTGTTGGAGAAAATAAACAGCAAATTCGCGAAGCGAACGTTATCACGAGAGGCAGCCGTTGCGTTAAGCAAATCCAAATGATTTTCCAAGATCCTATCGCATCGCTTGACCCGCGTATGACGGTACGTGAAATCATCGCGGAAGGTTTGATTATCAACGGCGTTCGCGATAAGGAAGTTATCAACCAAAAAGTGTACGAAATTTTGGAAATGGTAGGTCTTGTACGTGAACACGCCGACCGTTACCCGCACGAGTTCTCGGGCGGTCAACGTCAACGTATCGGTATTCCGCGCGCAATCATTATGCAACCGGAAATGATCATCGCCGACGAGCCGATTTCGGCACTCGACGTATCCATTCAAGCACAGGTTATCAATCTTCTCAACGATTTAAGAGAACGTTTGGGGCTGACGATTTTGTTCATTGCGCACGACTTGTCCGTCGTTAAATATTTCTCCGATCGTATCGGCGTTATGTACTTTGGTAAAATGGTTGAGCTTGCGGACGCGGACGAGTTATTCAAACACCCGTTGCATCCTTATACCAAATCGTTGCTCTCGGCAATTCCTTTGCCTGATCCGCAGTATGAAAAGAAACGCGTAAGAATGACGTACAATCCCTTGGCGGAACACGATTATTCGAAAAATCTTCCTTCGATGCGAGAAGTTGCGCCCGGACATTTCGTTTATTGCAACGACGAAGAAGAAATCAAATACAAAGAACAGCTTCAATAAGCGATATCGAACGATTACAGAGAGGCAAGTTTCGTGGAAAAAGAAAAAAAAGCGTTATTAATTCGATATATCGTATGTTTTTGCGTGGCGTCTGCACTCGTTTTGGGTGTGTTTGCAATCAAAGGATTTTTTACCGATAACGCCAAGCAAAACATGCAACTTTTGCACGACGCTTTCTTTGCATCGGGCGCCCTGCTCATGCTGTTTTCTGCTATGCTCTTTTTATCCGCGGAAGGGGCGCTACTGGGGCTTACCTACGTATTTGGTAGGGCAATCAAAGCGCTGTTTATTCCGTTTGGTAGAAGGGATCAAGAATCGTACGCGCAATACCGCGAACGCAAGCTTGGCGGTAAAAAAGGCGACGCAGGCGGTGCGGTATTTTGGACGGGCTTATTGTTCGTAGCAATCAGCGTCGTTTTCTTGATCATTTGGTATCAACTGTAATCCATTAAGTTTTTACGAATAAAAAAACGTTTCGGTAATTTTACCGAAACGTTTTTTTGTATTGCGTAGGCGTCACACCGATAAAGTCTTTAAATCGGTGTAAAAAATTTGTAAAATCGGAAAATCCGCACCGCAAGGCAATGTCTTGCAAAGTTAAATCTTCTTTGAGTAACCTACATGCGGTAGTGAGCCGATACTGTATCAAAAATTGAATGGGAGATAACCCCGTGGCAGCTTTAAATTTTTTGGTAAAGTACACCTTTTCCAACTTGGCAACTTTCGCTAAATCGTCTAAATATAACTCTTCGGCAAAATGCGCCTTAATGTATTCTATACATTCATCAATCGTTTGGTTTTGCGAGCGAGAAACGCTGGGTTGTTGCAAAGTGCAAGCGAGAAAAATTTCTTTTAGCAAGGTATGCGTCGCGGCAAGCAAGGAAAAGGGGTTTTCGTCTTGGTTTTTGGTCAGAGTAATCAGGCGTAAAAACGCCGTTTCGATGTTGGGGTTGGTGACGTGGAAACGAACGGGCTGTTCTTCGCTTACTCCGATCAACTGTAAAAACCGCTCGGCGCTTTTTCCGTTGAAATGCACCCAAAAATACTCGTACGGATCGTTTTTGTCGGGAATATAATAATGATACGCGTCTTTAGGGAGCAGCCAAAGCGTGTTGGGGGTAAGATGATATAAACGGTTATTGACAAAATAGTCGCCCTGACCGCGAACGACAAATTGTAAACAAAATTCCTCGCGCGGAAACATATTGGTGTAAAATTGCGTGGGGATTGCGACCATATGCCCGATTTTTTCCAAGTAAATATCCGCAAAATCTGCGGTTTCGATGGTAGCCGTGTATTTATCAACGTAAATTTCACGGTTTTGTTTTTTCATCATTGCAAATGCGTTTGTAGTCGTCATACCATCCTCCGTATATAGCTAAAATACCACATTTTAATAAAAAAGTCAATAAAATATCACTAAAAAAAGACTATTTAAGACAGTAAAAACACAATATTGTATATTTACAACACGAAAAAAAAGGAGTATAATAGGGCTAACCTTATCAAAAGGAGTAAGCATATGAAAAAAATGAAATTGGCGGTGCTCGGTTGCGGGGATAGAGGTAAAATTTATGCCTCGCGCGCGTTAGAGCTCGAAAATCAAGCGGAAATTGTGGCGGTAATCGACGTCAATCCCGTGGCGTTAAAGGTTGCCGGCGATCAATTTAACGTACCTGAAAATCGGCGTTTTGATACGCTAGACGCATTTTTAGCGGCGAATGTAGAATGCGACAGCGTTATCAATGCAACGATGGACGAAGCACACTATGAAACGGCTAAAAAACTGATCGAAAAAGGGTATCATCAACTTTTGGAAAAGCCGGTTGTAAATAACGAAGAACAGCTTTTTAAGCTTCGAGATCTTGCCAACGCGAAAGGTGTGAGCTTACTCATTTGTCACGTATTGCGCTATACGCCGTTCTATCGCGCGGTTAAACAGGCGATTTTAGACGGCGAGGTGGGCAGAGTGCAAACGATCGAAATGCACGAACACGTCAACCCGATCCATTTTGCCAGCTCGTTTGTGCGCGGGAAATGGGCGGATGAAGACGAATGCGGTTCATCGCTGCTGTTGCAAAAATGCTGTCACGATACCGATTTAATGTGCTGGTTAAACAACGAAAGCGTACCCATGTACGTATCGAGTTTCGCTTCGCGCAGTAATTTCATCCCTGCAAACGCCCCCAAGGGTGCAACCGATTTTTGCGCGGATTGTCCCCACAATCAAACGTGCGTGTACGATGCAAAACGCACGCAAGTGGACGAAGATTGGTTTTCTTATCAAACGTGGAGAGAAATTCCCAAACCCTTATCGGAAATCACGTACGAAGAAAAATTACAACATTTGGCTACCTCCGATTACGGTCGTTGCGTGTATAAATTCGAAAAGAATTTAGTGGATAGACAATCGGTAACCGTCCACTTTGCAAACGGAAGCATCGGCACGTTGATGTTAGTTGGCGGTGCTGCGCTGGGGAGTAGAAATATACATATCGTTGGCGACAAGGGCGAATTATTTGGCAATATGGGCGATAACAAGTTTACCATTCGTCAGCGCGTCCACGACGGTAAGTTTCACGACTTAGTGACCAAAGAAATCGACGTATCCCAAACGGTGGGCGACGGCGCAGGACACGGCGGCGGCGATAAGGGCTTGATGTACGATTATCTGCGGTATTTAAACGGGGATAAAACGTCTATATCCATCACGGATATTAACGATTCGATATACGGACATTTGTGCGTGTATTTGGCGGAAACGAGTAGAAAAAATCACTCGATAGAAGAAATTGAGAAATTGCAATAAAGGAAGAAAATAAAATGGAAAAACAATATTTAGATGCGGCAAACGCGTTTGCTTTGGAAGGGAATATTTTAAGCGTTGAGCCGTACGGCGAGGGGCATATCAACGTCACGCAGCTTGTGACGACGGATCAAAAGCGGTACATTTTACAAAAAATGAACACCCGTATTTTCAGCGAGCCGAAAAAATTGATGCATAATATTTGTGCTGTGACGGAATTTTTACGTGAAAAGGGCTTGGAAACGTTGCGCGTTGTTCCTACCAAAGACGGACAGCCGTTTTTATATAACGGCGAATATTTCCGCGTATACGATTTTATCGAAGACACCCTTTCTTATCAACGAGTGGAAGACGCGATGGTATTCAAAAACGCAGGTGAAGCGTTTGGCGAGTTTCAAAACTTGCTCGCCGATTTCAACGCATCGCAATTACACGAGATTATTCCTCGTTTCCACGACACGCCCAAGCGTTTTAACGACTTTATCAGCGCGCTTGAAAAGGACGTATGCGACCGCGCAAAGACCTGCGAAGAAGAAATTGCGTTCGTCGTATCGCATAAGGATACGTACGGAAAAATTATGGACGCGCTCGCAAATAAAAGTATGCCGCTCCGCGTCACGCATAACGATACGAAACTGAATAACATTTTGATGGACGCAAAGTCGGGAAAGGCGCGGGCAGTCATCGATTTGGATACCATTATGCCCGGGAGTATGCTCTTCGACTTTGGCGACGCAATCCGTTTTGGCGCAAGCACGGCAGCGGAGGACGAGCGCGACTTAAATAAAGTACATTTTGATATTTCGTTGTTTAAGGCGTACGCACAAGGTTTTTGCGGCGCGGTTGCAAACAGCATTACGCAAACGGAACGCGCATTATTGCCGTATAGCGCGTACTTAATGACGATTGAATGCGGTATGCGGTTTTTGGGCGATTACTTATCGGGCGATACGTATTTTGCGACCAAATACGCTGAGCATAACTTGGTGCGCGCACGTACGCAAATTCGTCTTGCGAGTTAAATGGAAGGGCAATTTGACCACATGCAAGCGATTGTCGATAAAATTTTAGATAACGCGAAGTAAAAGATATCAAAGCTCTGACAATACGTCTGCTCCGCTTGTTGTTTTTAGCAAAAAAATAAACGGCACCTATTTTTGTAGTGTCGCTGCGGTTGATAGTAAATATAAAAAGTTGTGGGTAGAAACGGCGTTTATAAACAAAAAAGGACTTACTTATGCGTCCGATGTCGTAACGACCCCCGACTCCACGTCTAAAAACGCACATAATTCTCGTCCTCTTGATATTAGTATATCCGAAACGACGGAAAAAGTCAACCCGAAAAAGACCAAAATGTGTCATTTTACCAAAGGTATTTGTACGAGCGGGCGCGAATCGACCTATCAATTCCGTTATTTGGTGGCGTCGATGGGCGCGTACGGCTACGAGCTGGATTTGAATCAACTCACCGACGAGCAAAAAGCGGAAATGTACGCCTATACGCAAGAATATAAACGGGTAGAGGAGTTCACGCTCGATTGCGATATGTATCGCTTGCTTAGCCCCGAAACGGATAAGTTTTATGCGTATATGCAGGTAAAAAAGGACAAGAGCAAGGCGTTGTTTACCTTTATTCAACTGTATTCGACCGGCTTTAACGAAAACTTTGTCTTGCGGTTGAAAGGTTTAGACGCGAACAAACGCTATAAAAATACGGTAACGGGCGAAACGTATTACGGCTCGACCTTAATGAACGTGGGATATCGTTTGAATAACTTGTACGGCGGCGTGAAAGCGCTCAACTTTAAGGGCAAGAGCGGCAGCGGTTTCCAACTGGTGTTTGAAGAAGTATAAACCAAATTAAAAAAGCGGATTGCGCGGAAAAGCGTAAGCCGCTTTTTTGCTGTAAAAAAGCAAAAAAAGCACGGATAAAGTAGCCGTTTTCGCACTTGTTCATTTGACTTCGTAAAAGAGATATGTTATAATTTTATGTAATCGTAGAATTGTTTTTTGCGACGTTTGGTTGCAGGGTATATACCAAAGAAGGTACGTAATGGTGTTAGATTACATAATTTTGATATTATACGCGTTGGGAATGGTGGGTATCGCCATTTACACGCGCAATCGTTCGAAATCGGTCAACGATTTCCTGTTGGCGGGTAAAAAAGGCTTGAACGGTTGGATGAGTGCGTTTGCCTACGGCACGACGTATTTTTCCGCAGTTATTTTTATCGGTTATGCAGGGAAATTCGGTTCGCAATACGGCTTGGCTTCCGTTTGGATCGGCGTGGGAAACGCTTTGCTCGGCTCTCTGTTTGCATGGTTGGTTTTGGCGAAGCGTACCAAAAAAATGACCACTCGTCTTGCAAGCAAAACCATGCCCGATTTTTTCGAAAAACGGTACGGTAGCAGCCGTTTGAAAATGGTTTCGGCGGTAATTATTTTCTTATTTTTAATTCCGTATTCAGCCTCCGTTTACAACGGTTTAAGTTCGCTTTTTACCATCGTTTTTGGTATCGACGGTTGGCTGATTATGATAGCGCTTGCCGCGCTGACCGCGCTGTATTTATTCTTCGGCGGTTATTTCGCCACCGCGCTTTCCGATTTCATTCAAGGCATCATTATGCTCGTGGGCGTGGTCGCGATGGTCGTTTGCTTTATGAATTACGAAACGATTAACTGGGATTTGACTTTGCTTACGACGAGTGACGAACTGGGTTGGTTTACCTTTTCTAGCTCGAATACGGGGCTGTACGGCAATACCATGTCCTTAATCTCGCTGATTTTACTTACTTCGTTCGGCGTATGGGCGTTGCCGCAAACGATCCATAAATACTACGCGATCCGCGACGATAAAGCGATTATGCAAGGCACGATTGTGAGCACGGCGTTCGCTCTCATTATCGGTTTCGGCGCGTATTTCACGGGTGCGTTATCGGCGTTCTTTCCCACGCTGTCGGGCGTAGGCGCGGACAATATCGTACCGCATATGCTCAAAATCGTTATCCCTACGGGCTTGATCGGTGTAATTACCGTGCTTTTGTTATCGGCGAGTATGTCCACCCTTTCGTCGGTGTCGCTTGCGTCCGCGTCCGTCGTCGCGGTGGATTTATATAAAGGCAAAATCAACCCCAACGCATCGGATAGAAAAGTGAATATTACGATGAAAGCGCTTTGTTTGGTTTTCATCGCCGTATCCGTAGTGTTGGCTGTTTTAAACGAAGTTTTCCACGTATCCGCCATCGCGTACTTGATGGGGCTTAGTTGGGGCACGCTTGCAGGCTGTTTCATCGGTCCGTACGTTCTCGGTTTGCTTTGGAAAAAAGTTTCCCGTCCCGCCGTTTGGGCTTCGATAATCGGCTCGCTCATTTTAACGGTTGCGCTGATTTTCGTATTCGGGTTTGACCAAAACGGCTGGTCGTGTACGCTGGGCGTAGCGTTGCAATCGGGGATCGGTTGTTCGCCTATGATCGGCGTCATTTGTATGATATATTCACTCATCGTGACCACGGTGGTTAGTTTATTTACCCAAGCACCTTCCGCGCAAATTATCGCGAAGGCGTTTGAAGATGAAAAGGAGTAACGTATGATTTGGTCGGAAGAAGAAACGCTTTCAAGAGCAGAATTAAACAGCTTGCAACTGACGCGTTTGCAAGAAACGGTAAAACGCGTTTACGAGAAAGTGCCGTATTACCGCGAAAAAATGCAGGCGGCGGGTGTGAAACCTGAAGATATTCAATCGCTCAAAGACTTGGCAAAATTGCCGTTCACTACCAAACAAGATATGCGCGATACCTATCCGTTTGGTTTATTTGCCGTATCGCAAGAGGAGCTTGTGCGTATCCATGCAAGTTCAGGCACGACGGGCAAACCGACGGTAGTAGGCTATACGCGCGGGGATTTGGAAACGTGGACGGATTGCGTTGCGCGTATCGCGTGTATGGGCGGCGCAAGCAAAAAAGACATCGCGCAAATTTGCTTTGGTTACGGAATGTTCACGGGCGCGCTCGGTTTGCATTACGGTTTGGAAAGTATCGGCGCGGCAATCGTACCTTCGTCCACGGGCAACTCCGAAAAGCAAATTATGTATATGCAAGATTTCCGCACTTCCCTGCTGGTTGCAACTCCCTCTTATGCCTTGCGGCTTGCGGAAGTAGCGCGCAGTATGGGCGTAGAACCGGAAAAAGATTTACATATCAAAACCGCGCTTGTGGGCAGCGAACTTTTAACGGACGCTATGCGCGAAGAAATGCACTTGGCGTGGGGCAGGGACGTGAATATTACGTCTAACTACGGTATGAGTGAGTTGATGGGCCCCGGCGTTTCCGGCGAATGTTTAGAGCATTGCGGTATGCATATCAACGAAGATTATTTTATCCCCGAAATCATCGATAGCGTAACGGGCGAAGTATTGCCCGCCGGCGAGAAAGGGGAGCTGGTAATTACTTGTATCAAGAAAGAGGGCTTACCGCTTATTCGTTATCGGACGAAAGACGTTACGCGCCTTTTCTACGAGCCGTGCGCGTGCGGAAGAACGACCTGCCGTATGGAAAACTTGTCGGGCAGAAGCGACGATATGCTCAAAATCCGCGGCGTCAACGTATTCCCCGGACAAATCGAAGAAGTGGTGCTTTCCGTACCCGAACTCGGTCCACACTACGAAATCATCGTGGAAAGAGAGGGTTATACCGATAAACTCACGGTGCGCGTAGAACTCAATAAAGAAACCGACTCGTTTGCAGAGTTGCAACGCATTGAAACGGCAACGAGAAATAAGCTGAAAGTAGTGCTTGGTTTGGACGCGAAAATTCGTTTGGAATCGCCCAACACCTTGCAACGGTTCGAGGGCAAAGCAAAGCGTATCAAAGATTTACGCGGGAATAAATAAGGAGGCAGGAAAATGACGAGTAAACAAATGACTGTGTTTATTGAAAACAGACAAGGGCGTTTGGGAGAAATTTTAAGCGTGTTGAAAGCAAGCGACGTCAACATTATTTCGATGAGTTTGGCTGACACTTCCGAATACGGCTTACTGCGCATCATCGCCGACAAACCGCAGGCGGGGAAAACGGCGCTTACGAGCGCAGGGTTTTCGTGTATGCTCACCGACGTGTTTATCTTGCAAGTACCGCATACGCCGGGGGCACTTCAAAATATTTTACAAACGATTGCCGACGAAGAATTGAGCGTAGAATATATGTACGGCTTGTCCGTTGCAGGCGAAGAGGCGTCCATCGTGGTAAAAACTTCGGACGCGGAAAAGGCAAGTGCCGTATTTGAAAAGCACGGTATCGTAACTTTAAACGGTATTGCACATATCTAAACGAAATAGCTTATCCCCGTTTCGCACGTATGCGGAACGGGGATTTTTTATACAAAAATAACGCTTGCTCGTGTAATTTTAACCTTTTTGGCACAAACTGTTGCAATGAAAGAAAACGATTTACTCCATACTGCCAAACAAATGCAAAATCAGCTCGTACACACGCGCCGACAACTCCATCAACGCGCAGAAATCGGTTTTGAGCTTCCCCAAACGCTTAAATATATTCAAGAAGAATTGATAAAAATGGGCTATGAGCCGAAAAAATGCGGAAAAAGCGGTTGGATTGTGGAAGTAGGCGATGAAAGCAAGGGCAAAACCATTCTTTTACGCGCGGACGTCGACGCATTGCCTATTCGCGAACGCACGGGGCTGAAATTTGCTTGTAAAACGGGGAATATGCACGCTTGCGGGCACGATTTACACGCAACCATGTTGCTTGGCGCGGCGGGGCTATTAAAAGCACAGGAAAAGCGGTTGAAGGGGAGGGTGCGCTTACTCTTTCAGCCTGCGGAAGAACTGTTGGAGGGGGCGAAAGACGCCATCGAGCACGGCGCGTTGCAAGATGTGGACGCGGCGGTGATGATACACGTATTGACGAACGTAGCGTTGCCGACGGGGAGCGTGGTCGTGGCAAACGGCGTAAGTGCGCCTGCGGCGGAAAGTCGGAGGCCAAGCGGTCTTAGGAAGACAATTTC
>JAZSMB010000018.1:0-2083 GCA_045535685.1 Candidatus Scatosoma sp. | reverse complement strand
TGGCAAAGCTTTCCGACGTGCTTTTGGATATGGGTGTGATGAAATTTTGAAAAGAAAAATAAAAAAAGCAAACTCGAAAACGAGTTTGCTTTTTTATTGTAAAGATTCTATAATTAAGTGCATTCCATCCTTAAAACCGTTTTTATAAATCGTCCTTTTTTCTTCAGTATCCCGATTTTTGCGTAAATTAACGTAATGTATAAACGCTTCTTTATATTCAGCAGATAAATTATTATATAAAAACTCGTAAAGCTTCCATTCTTCATCCAACGAATTTTTATCAGGTTTACCAAAAGGAAGATTTGTTTTTTCTAAATATAATTCATAAAAATTGTCTAAAAAATTTTCCATAGCATAACCCCTATACCCATTATAGTCAGTTTATGGCGTACTGTCAAGTATTAACTGACCATTTTTGTGTATAATTTTAATATGAAGTTTACGGAAAGATTTAATGAATTATTAAAAATCAGCGGAAAAACGCAAGTGGAAATCGCCAAAGAAATCAACGTTTCCAAACAATGCGTGACCGATTATAAATCAGGAAAAAGTTATCCGTCTTTGGAAACGCTTTGTTTGATATGTAAAGCGTTAGAAACGTCGGCGGACTATTTATTGGGTATAACGGACGAATACTAAAAAAAGCAAACTCGTTTTCGAGTTTGCTTTTTCTTTTACCAAATCCAAGCGAATACGCCTACCGCAATACCTAATGTAAGTCCGCCGAAAACATCGAAAGGATAGTGCATACCCGTTGCAAAGCGAATGTAGGAAAGGAAGGCGGTCAAGCCGAGCATCAAAATGCCGACTGCCGTGAAGTGGTGCATCACGAGCAGGGAAATGACTGCCGCGCAGGCAACGTGTCTGCTTGGGAAGGAATCCATCTCGCTCCCTTTTCGTTTCAAAATGGGAGTGATTCCCGCGCCCTGTTCGCTGTAAGGACGGGGACGGGCGACGGCAAGCCGAAGCACGACGACGAGAAGATACGTCGTTGCGGCAAGGGTGAAAAGCTTTACGTAGTCCATCGTCTTAAAATCTTTGATGAAAATCCCATACAGCCAAAGGAATGCGTACGCCCCGAAAAAGAATGCCGAAAGTATGGGCGTGACGTATTTCAAAGAACGCTTAAACGTAGAATGTTTTTCCAAAAACGCCGCGTTTTTTTCATAGAGTTTTTTGTAGTTATATTTCATAGCTTTATTATAGCACCTTTTTAGGCGCTTGTAAAGTAAAACGGCTTTCGAAGGGGGATTCGAAAGCCTTTTTTTACGTATAAGCAAAGGCTTTGCGAAAGGAGTACGCCGCCTTTACCTGCTAAATTCTAATTATGCGTCCGCTTTCGCTGCCGCTACGATTTTGTCAACGAGCATAGGGGGTACGTCTTCGTAGCCAAGGAATTCGGATACGAACTTACCGCTACCGCGGGTCAAGGAACGAAGTTCCATCGTGTATTCTTTGATTTCCGCAAGGGGAACTTCCGCCGTGATGATCGAACGATCGCCTTCCGTGTCCGTACCCATAATTCTGCCGCGGCGTTTGTTAATGTCGCCCATTACGTCGCCGAGATAATCCGCAGGGATAGCGATCTTCAAGCTGTAAATCGGTTCGAGAAGAACGGGTCTTGCATTCTTCAAGCCTTCCTTGAACGCGATCGAAGCCGCCATCTTGAAGGAAAGTTCGTTCGAGTCAACGTCGTGGTAGCTACCGTCGTAAAGCACCGCTTTCAAGCCGGTAACGGGATAGCCAGCCAAAGGACCTTCCGCCATGCTTTCGCGCAAGCCTTTTTCGACTGCGGGGAAGTAGTTCTTGGGTACTGCGCCGCCAACGACTTCTTCTTCAAATACGAATTCTTCTTCGCAAGGGGAGAAACGGATTTTACAATGTCCGTATTGAGCGTGCCCGCCCGATTGTTTCTTATGTTTGCCCTCGGCTTCCACCGTGCCTTTAATCGTTTCACGGTAAGCAATCTTCGGTTCGGAGAGCTTCATATCTACGCCATAGCGCGATTTTACCTTCTTTGCCAGCATTTCGAGCTGTACGTCGCCCTGACCGCCGATGACCATTTCACCCGTTTCCGCGTTCT
>JAZSMB010000028.1:0-2786 GCA_045535685.1 Candidatus Scatosoma sp. | reverse complement strand
CAGAACGACATGGCTACGATCCGACTTCGGTTTCGACGAGCGGTTTGGGGTAAAATTTTCCACCTACGCCGTGCCGATGATCGCGGGCGAGATAAAGCGGTTCATGCGGGACGACGGCAGCGTAAAAGTTTCGCGGGCGATGAAACAAACGGCAAAAGATATCCACGCTTTTATCGAAGAATATACGCAAAAACACGGAAAGCAGCCACCCATGTCCGCGATTAGTGAGAAATTTCAATTAGAAGAATCGGAAGTGGTGTTCGTGATGGGCTCGTCGAAAATGCCTATTTCACTCTATAGCGGCGGCGATTATAAAGACGGAAAAGAGCGGGAACTTATCGAAACGTTGCCGGCGCAGGACAATCAAGACGACTGGCTGGATAAAATGCTACTACGAGGCGCAATCGAGGGGTTGCCCCAGCGCGAGCGTAAAATTATCGTGTTACGGTATTTTCGCGATATGACGCAAAGCGAAGTTGCTAAAAAAATCGGCGTCAGTCAAGTGCAAGTCTCGCGTATCGAAAACAAAATTATCAAAGAGTTTCGAGAAAAACTCATCGGATAAAATATACGGGCAAATGGAAAAAATACCATTTTGCCCGTTTTTTGCTTTGCAAAAATAAAAAAATTTGTTATAATATCCGTATGGCAAGAAATAATGGCGAAAAATTAAATAGTTGGCTTACAAATTCCACTTCAGCAAAAGGCGCAGGGCTGGCGTTTTCCATTACGGCGTGCCTGCCGTCTATGCTTATGGCGCTCGTCGTAGGGCTATCCGTTGGATTTGGGTTTGTAAAAACGGACGCATTCCAACATGAAAATTGGTATATTTACGTGGCTTACTTATGCACGCCGATTGCGCTTGCTTTATCCGCGGCGTTGTTTTTTCGCTTTACTCAAAAATCACCCGTTCGAGCGCTTAAAAAACAAAATTGCCACGCCAAATACTATCTGATTGCGCTTTTGATGCAAATCGGCTTGGTGGGTTTGTCCGAGTTAAACAATTTATTTTTACAATTCTTATCACAGTTTGGATATCAAGACGCGGGGTTGATCTTGCCGTCGATGGACGGTTTTGGGTTTGTGGGCGTATTGTTCGTTATTGCCGTTTTGCCCGCGGTGTTTGAAGAGTTATTCTTCCGCGGAGTGCTGTTGAACGGCTTAAAATCGTTTGGGGAAACGGGCGCAATTTTACTGTGTGGCGCTTTGTTTTCTTTGTATCATCAAAACCCTGCTCAAACGATGTATCAATTTTGTTGCGGCGCGGCATATGCCTGGGTGGCTTTGCGCGCAGGAAGTATTTTCCCCACCGTTTGTGCGCACTTTATCAACAACGCAGCCATCTTAACGCTGTATAAATTGAATATTACCGTCATTCCAACTCCTATATCGATTGCGATTATGGCGGCGTCCGCCGTTTGTTTGATAGGGGCGCTTGCGTCGCTGGTTATACTCAAAAAACGCGAACCAGCTACCGAAATGGCAATAGACAAAAGCGAGAGAAAGAATTTCTTGCTTGGTGCGGCGCTGGGCATCGGAATATGTGCGCTTTCGTGGATATCCACGCTGATAAGCGGTTTATAAGGAGTGAGCATGCAAAAGATTTATTTCGTAGTGGTTGGAAAGATTAAAGAAAGTTTCTATCGCGACGCGGTTGCCGAGTACGTGAAACGGCTTTCCCGCTTTGCAAAGGTGGAAATAAAAGAACTTGCCGAAGGGGCAAGCGTAGAAAGCGAGGCGGACGATATCTTGCGTGGCTGTAAAGGCTACGTCATCGCGTTGGCAGTAGAGGGGGAAAAGCTTTCCAGCAAAAAACTTGCCGCAAAAATGGCTAAACTTACCAACGAGGGCAAAGACATCACGTTCGTTATCGGCTCGTCTTGCGGTCTTTCTGAGCGCGTAAAAAAGGCGGCGGATTATCAATTATCCTTTTCGGATATGACCTTTCCCCACCAACTTATGCGCGTAATTTTAGCCGAGCAAGTGTACCGTGCTTTTATGATCAACGCAGGCGCAACCTATCACAAATAACGCAAAATCATTCAACATTTTATAAACGCGCGCGTATATTGATTGCATGGATATTTATCAAACGTTATCGCGTTTTTACCAAACGAGCAAACTTCCCAAACGTATCGTAGGAAAGAGCGTTTTAGGGCGAAATATTTACGCGTTTAAAGTGGGCGAAGGCAGTCCTGTGGGGATTGCGCAATACGCCGTTCACGGCAGAGAATATATTACCGCTAAACTTGCTTTAAGACATTTAGAAGTGGGCATAAAAGGCACGCTTTGGGTGTTACCGCTGACCAACCCCGACGGCGCGTTATTATCGCAAACGGGGTTAAAAAGCGTAAATAATGCCAGGTGGAAACGCAAATTAATCGAGATAAACGGCAACGAAAACTTTTCTCTTTGGAAAGCGAACGCGCGGGGCGTAGACCTCAACGTAAACTTCGACGCGGAGTGGGGGAAAGGCAAGCACAACGTCTATCAACCAAGCAACGAAAACTACGTTGGGGCAAAACCGTTTTCCGAGCCGGAAACGCGGGCGCTGAAAAAATTTACTTTGCAAATTGCGCCCGATTATACCGTAAGTTATCACACTAAGGGAGAAGAAATTTACTGGTATTTTTATCAATCGATGCGTACCTGCCCCTGTGATAAGCGTTTGGCGATGATTTTATCGCAAGCAACGACGTATCCGCTTTCTTATGCAAAAGGGAGTGTGGGCGGATATAAAGATTGGTGCATTCAAACGCTGAAAATTCCGTCGTTTACAATCGAAG
>JAZSMB010000080.1:0-3495 GCA_045535685.1 Candidatus Scatosoma sp. | reverse complement strand
GTATTCCCGACAAAATGTAAACCACGAAAGAAACCAAGCGTAACGATTACGTTTGGTTTTTCTTTTTCAGCTAAAAAAATTAAAAAAATTTTCTTCCAAACCATTCCATTTTTGTCAAAAGTATGCTATTATAGAGTATAGTATGTTAGGAGCGTGTGGTATGTCCGAAAAAAATCCATACGAAAATTTAATAAACGTTCTCAATCCAAGTAAGGTTGCCGATCACGAATGGTTTTTATCTTTACTCGACGATGATAAGCAAAAACACTACGAGGACGAGCATATTTTAGCGGTGCTCAAAATGTTGCGCATTGCGCGTATTCGCACGCATAAAAACGCGATTAACAACGCAAAAGCAGAAATTGCTCGGTTGGAAAAGGAAGAAAACAGCGCGGAAAATTACCGTAAAATTCGTATACTTCTCGCCGAGATTGAAAAGCAAAAAGAAAAAATGGACGCTTTCCGTCCGTTTTTCGAAGAACCGTACTTTGCGCGTATGGATTTGGTGGATAACGTTGACGGGTATAATAGCTATTATATCGGCAAAAAAGGGGACGTGCGTTTGGAAATCGTCGATTGGCGTGCTCCGCTTGCGCGTAGATATTATCAAAAGAGTTGTTCTGCGTTTAGCATTAACGAGTACGATTATAAAACGGTTTTACGCCGTGCAATTATCACGAAAAGCGGAAAGGTAGTCGATTTTAAGAACGAGTATCTTTCCTTGCGCGATTATTTAACGGCGGAAGAAATCGCCGATCGGGACGAAGAAAACGTATTAGATCCCTTCTTGCGGGAAATTATCAAAAACCGTAAAGAAGAATCGTCCGTGCGCGATATCATTCAAACCATTCAAGAAAAGCAATACGAAATTATCACTTACCCCGAAAAGGCGAATTTTATTTTACAAGGTTGCGCTGGGAGTGGTAAAACGATGGTAATGCTCCATCGTTTGAGTTATTTGATGTATAATAACGAGCGGATGAAACCGCGCGACGTGCTTATGATTACGCCGAGCAATTCGTTTAACGCATTCATCGACGAGCTTACGCAAATTTTGGATTTAGAGCGTGTACAAACGACGACCATTTACGATTATTTCTTGCAGGTTTTGAAAAACGAAAAAATTGATATTGCCGACAAAATCGACCTTACGCAAAAAGAGGACGAGGGGTATTTGCAGTACGTTTATTCGCCTAAATTCGTAGCGGATATTCAGCGCAAAACCGCCAAGGTTTACGACGATTTATACGGTTTATTCGTTGGGGAAGAATGTCGCGAGTTTATCGCTACCATTTTAGAAAATTGCAAACGCCAACTTCTTGCGTACGAATCCATTAAAAACGCGTCCATGCGCGTGCGCAGGTCGGTGCTTGGCGAGATAAAAGAGCGGAAAGAAGGGGGGCTGTATTATACCAAACCTTTCCGCGAACTTATGAATGCGATTTTGGACGTGCAAGATTTTTTGGGGGGTACGCTCGTAAGTGAACGCGCCCGTTCGCACGGTTATTTTTATCGCCAGCTCATTTCTTTTTATAAAAGTGCGAGTTTAGTCGTTTGCAACGTGGAAAAAATCGTGGACGACGCGCTTATATCGTTAGATGAATTGCAAATTTCCATTGAAAAGGAAATAGCCGATTTGCGCCGTTTCCACCAAACCATCGGCGGGGTGGAAGTATATACCTACGCCGACCGCATCGCGCGCCGACAAGAAATTGTCGAAGAAATTATCAAAATCAAAGAAAAAGTGCGCTTTATCGGCGAAAATAACACCGCTTTTGCCGAGTTTTACACGTACCTTCGCGGGGAAAAAGAATTTATCGCCATCGGCGGGGGAGATTCGTTTATTGATATCGTGCGGTATTTCTATCGCGAAACGGTTAAAAAGCAAAAACGCGCTTACGGTATGCTTTCCAAATCGCTTTACCGTTCAGACGCCTACGCGCTGTGCGTAATTTGCGCGCAGATAAGCGAACGCTTGTCGCCGGCGTATTCGTACGTGTTCGTGGACGAAGGACAGGATATTTCCGTATCCGAATACGAACTACTGCGCAAAATCAATCAAAAAGCGGCGTTCAACGTGTTTGGCGATATCGCGCAAAACGTAACTACTTGGCGGGGAATACGCTCGTGGGAAAGCTGTTTCAACGATTTTACCCTTTTTAGCTTAAACCAAAACTATCGCAATACCAACCAAATCGTAGAGTTTGTCGCCGAGCATTTAGGCTTGGATATGCAACCCATCGGTTTCGATGGACCTAAGGTAGAAAGGATACAGCCGAGTGGGATTTACTCGTTCTTTAAAAACAAAAAGGGCTTAAAAGCGTTGATTTGTTCAGAAGAACAAAAAGCCGTTTTTGCGAAAAAGTCGTATAACGACGTCACGCAAAAAGGAAAGCTGTCGCGCTCCAAAATAAATATGATGACCGTGTACGAAAGCAAGGGGTTAGAATTTTCTTCCGTCGTGGTCGTGGAAGACGGATTGTCGAAAAGCGAGTTATATATCGCCTACACCCGCGCGATGAAAGAGCTTGCCGTAGTAAGCGGTGCGCAAAAAACGAAAGGGGAATAACGATGAAAGACATTTTTTTGGTGGATGCGGACGATACTTTGCTCGATTTCCACGGCGCGTCCGCGCTTGCGTTAAAATTAGCGTTTGAGCAAATGAATATCGTTTGGAAAGAGGAATATTTGGAGCAATTTCGCATTTTTAACGCCTCGCTTTGGGAGGCGCTTGAACGGCGAGAATTAACGCGCGATGCGTTGATGGAAAACCGATTTTCTTGGTTTTTGCCCCGCTTGGGCTTTGAGAAAGTGGACGGTCAAAAATTCAACGAACGTTTCTTACATTCGTTGGCGACGAACCCGATATATATCGAGGGCGCGCAGGCGTCTTTATCGGCTTTACGCACAATCGGGCGAGTATATATCGTGACCAACGGCACGGCTTGGATACAAAAATCGCGCTTTGAAATTGCAAACTTATATTCGTACGCCGACGATACTTTCGTGTCCGATATCATCGGAGTAAATAAACCGGCGAAAGGATATACCGATTACGTAATAGCGCATATAGACGGATTTAGCAAAGACCGCGCCGTATGGATCGGGGATAGTTTATCTGCCGATATCAAAGCCGCAAACGACGCGGAAATCACGTCTATTTGGTTTAATCCGCAGGAAAAAACGGCAAGCGGACAGGTGATTCCTACCTATCAAGCAAAAAACTTTGAGGAAGTATTAAAAATTATAAAAATTCTTAACCAAGCATAAAAAAAATTTTCGTCAAACGTTTGAAAAATTTGTAAAAAGGTGCTATAATAGGATAGAATGGCATATTTTAGTGCAATTTTTAATTAAAGTTAAAAAATAAATCGGTACGATTGAGGATAAAATGGCAAAAGAGCAAAAAAAGGAAACAAGCAAAAACGAGTACACTTCCGGCGGCTTACAGGTACTGGAAGGATTAGACGCAGTACGTTTGCGCCCGGGTATGTA
>JAZSMB010000019.1:0-8812 GCA_045535685.1 Candidatus Scatosoma sp. | reverse complement strand
AGCCGCTCGCGCGAAGTGGTAAGCCCTTCAAACATTTTATAACCGCAAATTTCGCCGTTGACGCATACCTGCCTACCCTCTAACGACGATATATTATAATCGCAAGGGACGTCTAAAAAGATAAAATCTCTAAATCCAGATAAGTCGCAATCGGGCGCAGGCGATACGATTAACGCGTTGGATACGTCGCGTAAAGACGGGTAAAATAAGTCGCAATTAAACGAATCTAACCCTCGATAATGCCTAAGCGTTCGTCTATCCGACGCAATCAAGCATAAGCCGTAATCGCATTCGCGCAGTTTTTCGTCTATCAACGCTTGCGTTTGCTCCGTATTCAACTCGTTAACGTCGACCGATACGGTGGACGCATACGCCCTTGCTACGGCGTTAGAGAAAATACTTTCCGACGTTTTTCTACCCGTTCTGCCGTCGTATAATACGTCTTTGACGTAGCCTTTTATATATTCTCTATTTTTAAACCGAGAAACCCCGATTTCGAAGATAATTTTTTTGCGTACGTCGCTTTCGATGATTTTCAAATTTTTTAACCCGGAAAAGTAAGTAAGCTCGACAAACGGACTTTTTACTGACAAGTGCGGAGAACCGTTTTTTAAGATTCGCGCCGTACATGCCCCCGCCGAAAGCACGAAAAGCGGTCTGCGATGACCAACGCCGTACGGTTCCATGTCCATAATTTCACGCGCGAATTTTTCAGGAATCGGCGAAAAAATTTCTTCGCTGATATATACCTTTTGCTCAAAATCCTCGCCGCTGTACGTGCCTGCAATTTCTTCGTTCAACGCACGTTCTAACTTCTCGAAATTGTCGTAGCGAAGGTTTACCCCCGCCGCTTGCGAGTGTCCGCCAAATTCTTCGATATACTGCGAGCAATTTTTCAGCGCGGTAAAAACGTTGACGCTTTCAATACTCCGCGCGCTGCCTTTGAGCATTTCGCCGTTATGCACGAACAGCAAAGTAGGACGGTTGTATTCTTCCGCAATTCTTGCGGCGACGATACCGATGAACCCAGCGTTCCAGCTTTCGTCCGACAACATAATTACCTTGCCGAACGCGCCTTTTTCTTTAATTTTTTTCTTCGCGGACAAATACAGCTCGTCACAGCATTTTTGCCGTTCGGTATTGTACGCGCAAAGTTTTACGGATAAATCGTAAATGTCCGTTTCTTTTTGCGCTATAAAGAGTTCGAACGCCGCGCGCGCGTCGCCCATTCTGCCAGCTGCATTGATGCGGGGCGCAACGTTAAACGCAAGCGTTTGCGCGGTAATTCCGTCGTACGTTTTACCGATTAAACCGCCAAAACACGGGCGCATATGCTTGTTGAAAATTTTCAAGCCCTCCGCAACGATATCACGGTTTTCGCCTAAAAGTGGCACGCTGTCCGCCACCGTTGCAAGCGTTGCAAAATCTAAATATTGATACGCCGCTTCGCCAATCAACGCGCAAGCAAGCTTAAACGCTACGCCCGCGCCACATAAATTATCGTACGGATAATCGTCGGCGAGTTTAGGGTTTACGATGACGCAATCGGGCAGCGTTTCGGGGAGTTCGTGATGGTCGGTGACGATCACGTCCGAGCCGAGTTCGTATATGTACTGCGCCTCTTTCGCATTAGAAATACCGCAGTCGACCGTAACGAACAGTTCGGGGTTGCATTCCTCGAAAATACGGTCGATCATTTCCACCGACAAGCCGTAGCCGTCGCTACGCTCCGGGATATAAATATGCGCGTCGATGCCAAAATCGCGCAAGGCGTGGAACATAATGGCGCAGGCGCATATACCGTCCGCGTCGTAGTCGCCAAATACCGCAACCGTTTTTCCTTCGTCCCGCGCCTCGGTGAGCATTTTCACCGCTTCTTTCATACCCTTCATTAAGAACGGGGAAAGAAAGTTTTTACGCGACGGACGCATAAATTTGTTGATTTTTTGCGCGTCGTTAAAGCCACGCGCGTACAAAATGCGCGTGATTTGTTCCGTCAAACCCGTTTGCGCGGCAAGATCGGAGATAATATTTAATTGTTCCGCCGTGAACGCGTATTCGGGGACGAGTTTTTTCATAAAAATTCCTTACTTTATATAGATACGTGTAAAAAAGAATAAAAAAGGCGGACGGATAGAGCAACCTCCCCCGTCCGCACATCGTTCTATTTGGTGTTTGTGTTTGCGTTAGAACGTTTCCGTTTCTTCTGCCTTTTTCGCACCGACGTAGCCGGATTTGGTACGGCCCGCTTCTTCTTTTGCCTGTTTATCCAGCAATACGAATTGCAGCGCAGGTGCAAAGAACAACGCTCCCGCCGCCGCCGTAACGAGTGCTACGAGTGCGCACAATGCAAACCAGCGTACCGGCCAAGTTGCAATCGCGCCAACGAGCACGAGCGCACCGCCAAGTACCGCCGTAAAGCCAAGCGTTTCTTTTACCGCTACGGAAGATGCTACTTTTTCTTCCACCGACGCATCCGTTTCGTTCGCGCGGAGTTTATTCAGCGAGAACAATACGAGCGCGGACGTCATCAAAGCCGCCAAAGCGCAAGCGTATACAACCGATGCGGTTACGGGGATACGAACGAGCAAAACGATTGCCGTTGCCATCAAAGTTGCCGCAAACGACGCGCTGCCTGCCACGATACCATTCCATACGCCGTGACGGATTGCCACGTAGATAAACGCCAAAATCGCAAATACGAGTACGGCTACCGCCGCGCGCACGATTGCCACCGTGGGAATCGCCGATTGCACTACTTCGTTACCTTGTTCCAAAGAAATGAACGCGTTTTCGTAATCGTCGGTCGCAAAGGTTGCTTCGAGTGCCGTTCTTGCCGCGGAAAGGTCTGCGTCTTTATCGAAAACGTACATTACTTCGCATTCGTCGCCGTTCATAATCGCGTCATACGAATAGAGTGCTTTTAAGCCTTGTTTGTCAAATTCGCTTTCACAAACGTCTTTCACGTCGTCCAATTTCGTTTGATAATAGAACGCGCTGATTTTCACCGTCAACGTTTGGTTGTCGCTCACCGTTGCCGCCGTATTTACGCCAAAAAGAATGGTAAACAAAGCCGCAAGTACAACGATTGCCGACATTACGATGGCGACGAGCCCTAATTTTTTCGTCGATTTGGTCACGAGCTTATTCATCATCGTCGTCATCCTCCCTTACGAAACGGAAATATTTATATTTGTTTTTACTTGCAGACAAGAAGGTGTAGTTGATGAAACGCGCCCAAAGCAAGTTGCAGAAAGCCGCCGTCACTACGCAAATGATTGCTTGCAACGCAACGGTGTGCAAACCGGGTGCGCCGATGAGTAATGCAAGCGCGCCCAAAAGTGCTACCGCATAAATATCCACTACCGTCAAAATCGTTTTTCTATAACCGCCTTTCACGGAAGATTCTACCGTTTTACCGAGCAAAAATTCCGCTTTAATCGCGTTATAGATATAGTATTGTACCAGGTTGATAAGCACCAAACCCATTAAGAATACGAGTACCGAACCAAGCGTAATTTCAAACGTACCTGCGGTAATGAATGCAAAGCACAATACCGTTACGATGAAATACGAAAGCGTGTTGTAGCAAGCCACTACGCCGAATCTGCCCATTTTTACGATTGCGAGCGCGATGATTGCAACGATTGCAATTGCAAGCGCAATATACAAAAGCGTAAGCGCGTTATCGCCGTAAACGGGGTCGAACGTGCGAACGGGGCTGAGTTCAAACGTAATATCGTAATCCGCGCCGGCAAGCAACGAATCGAGCATAATCTTAACCGTTTCCAAATAGTCTTTATTGATACCGTCAACGGCAATGATACGCACTACGTTATCGTCGGTAATGTTATCGCTGTAAATATCGATAATCGTTTCATCGTTCACTTTCAAATTCAACGCCGTAGACGCCGAAGTGGAATCGGAAAGGTCGCCTTTGATATTATCGAGCATTGCTTTACCTTCTTTGGTAAATTGCAATTCGATATACGCGGTCTTGCCCACGTTCATCGTTTTGATGGCAACGCCCTTAATCAAATCTTGAATGCTTGCGTCCGATTTTTTCAACTCGTCCACAAGTTGGTCGCCCTTATGCAACGTAAGCTTACCTACTCTTGCAAACGAACTAAGCAAAATGCTTGCTTTTTGCGTATCTTCCGATTTGGGGAGTTCAACGCGAATGGAATACCCTTCTACGATTGCCACGCGATAATCGGAATACGATTTTGCTTCGAAGCGAGCCGCGATGGTTTTTGCCGCGCTTTCAAAAGCCGACTTAAAGTCAGGCGTCAATTTCCCGTCTGCTACGACGTTCAACTTTTCGTCCGTGCTAAAATACAGCGACGAACCTTCCACTTGAATATACGAACTTTCGTATTCTTCTCTTTCAGCGGTTGCAGCTTCCTTTTCCGCCGTACTTGCGTTTGCGTCTGCAAGTACCGCGTCTTCCGCGTCTTTAAGCGACGCCAAATCGTTCTCGTATTCGGACTGAGTAATTACGCCTTCCGGATAATAGTACGCGTAATAACCGCCGCCGAGGTCTGCGCCGAGGTCGTACTGTAAGGTTGCAGGGTTCCATTGTTTTACCGTTCCGGGAATGGTAAATTTGGGGAACGCCGCAATTACGCACAACACAGCGATTACGATGGTAAGCAATGTCATGAGTACCACCGATTTCTTCTTGCCCATTGAGTGCCTCCTAATGTGTTTTCGGGTACAACTTTTTTATTTTAGGGGTTGTCCCGATTGCAATAATACTTTTTTATTATATCTTATTTTTGCCCCCGCCGTCAAGCTTTCACAACGGGGATAATGCATTTTTTAACGATTTTTCCACGAAAAATCAAACTTTTTACCGTAGGTAAGTAAATTTTACCAACCTTACTGATTCGTTTGCGCCAATAATTTCTTTTCCGCTAAAATATGCATCGCACATTCTACCCGTTTTTTCATCATCGCGCACGTCGTTTCGTACGGCTCGTCGATATCGCCGTTGAAGTGGTAGTTATTCGCGCTGCAACCGCCCGAGCAAATGAATTTCGCAAAGCAGTTTTCGCATTTTTTACGCGTAAATAAACAGGAATTTTTAAATTTTTCACGAAGCTCGGGTCTGGTAATCCCCTCGCTCACGCTGCCCATCTTAAACGCGGGGTCGCCTGCAAATTGATGGCAGGGATACAAATCGCCGTTGGGGGTAACGGAGAAATATTCATTACCCGCCCCGCAAGCGGAAACGCGTTTGGAAAGACACGGCCCGCCCTCTAAGTCGATGTTGAAATGGAAAAAGTTAAATCCATTCCCCTCCGCGTGGCGTTGTAAGTACGCTTCGCATAAGTTTTCGTATTCTTTCTCAATGGTGGGCAAATGCTCGTCCCTAATTTGCAAATCGGGAATTTCCGTAACCACCGGTTCCATGGAAATGGAGTCTACGCCCTGATCGGCGATAAAGAGTACGTCCTTTGCAAAATCGAGATTTTTCGCCGTGAACGTACCGCGCACGTAATAGCTCTTCGTACCGCGGAGCGAGATAAACTTTTTAATTTTATCGATGATCAAATCGAACGTGCCTTTGCCGTTGATCGATTTACGGATCGCGTCGTGCACTTCCTTTCTGCCGTCCAACGAGAGCACGACGTTTTCCATTTCTTCGTTGAAAAACGCGATGGTTTCGTCGCTCAAAAGAAGTGCGTTGGTCGTCGTGGTAAACAGGAATTTTTTACCTGCCTTTTCGCCCTGTTCTTTGGCGTAATAAACGGTTTGTTTCAAAACGTCCAAATTCATGAGCGGTTCGCCGCCGAAAAAGTCCATTTCGAGTACTTTTCTCTTGCCGCTGTTGGCAATTAAGAAATCCACCGCCGCTTTTGCCGTTTCCAAACTCATCGATTCGCGTTTAGAATGGTACGCGCCTTCGTCGGCAAAGCAATAGCGACAACGGAAGTTGCAATCGTGACAAATATGGATACAAAGCGCCTTAATTTCACTCGATTTCATCGGATACGCTTTGATTTCGTCTTTGAAAAGCAAACCTTGCTCTTTGAGCGCCTGCGTATCCGCAAGAACTTCGGCGATTTGCTCGTCGGTAAGATACGTGATATCGATATCCGCGCCCTCTTCTTTCGCTTTTAAATAATCGGCGGTGGGTTTATCGCACTCGTGCAAAGCGCCGCTGCCCACGTCGTAAATATAATTTTTATCCTTGTAGTTAAATACGTGTATCATGTTCTCTTTTATTTTTTCTTTTACGCAGGCGCGCATAATACGCGCGAGCGCACGCGGCAAAAAAAGGCGCGTAAAGCTACACGCCGTTTTTCGCGGTTATCGACGGAGTACGTCGAAAGGGATTATTTGCGCTCGATTTTTTCTTCGCGCGTGATTCTTTCGCAGGATTGATTACCTACCGTGCAGCTCGTTTTGCAAGCCGATTGGCAAGTGCTTCTGCATTCGGCGCAAGCGGTCACTTTCTTATCTGCGGGTTTCGCAATCGTCTTAATCATAGCGTCCTCCTGTCTTTCTCTTGGATTTTTATGACACTATTATAATATACTTTTTCAAAAATTGCAAGCGCTTTTACGCATTTTTTCCCTTTTTGAAAAGGTTTTTCTCTTTCGTTTATCTTTCGCGTAAATTCACGGCGATTCCGCCGCACACGCCGCCTACCAAAAGCGCTAATCCAAGCTCGGCGAAAATCAACCACGACAAAGCGAAATTCCCGCCCACAGCCGAAAAAGCCAAATACGAAAGCGCGGTAAACAGCGCTCCGATGATCATGCCTTGAATAAAACCCTTTTCTCCGCGCACGAAAAAGAGTACGCCTATCGCAAGCGCAACCGTTTTAATGCATTGATTGACGATATACACCGTCGTCGTTTGCAAGGGCGCATGCAAAAGTACGCTCGCCAAAATAATTACGCCGAAAAAGGATATGGCAAGCGCCGTGCCCGCGCCTTTTAAAATTTGAAAAAATACGTTGCCCGTTCTCTCGTTTTCCATATAAAAACACCTCCGCATTATCGTATGCGAAGGCGTTTGCCGTTTATACTTATTTTCTTATTTGCTTTCTTCGTTCGTTTCTTCGTTCGCGGGTTCTTCCTTTGCTTCTTCTGCGGGCTTTTCCGCTACGGCGTCCGTTTGATAGATCGCTTGCTTGTCAAACTTGAGATACGATTTACCGCTCTTTTCCGTACCCGTTTCCACCACGAGCGTGTTATCGTCATCGCAAACTTCTACAACCACACCGCAAATACCACCGATGGTTTTTACCTTATTACCCGGCTTAATTGCATCGATCGTTTTCATTTGTTCGTCTTGTCTTTTCTTTTGCGAACGACGGCTGAATATCATAAATACAACCATTACGCCGACCAAAACCAAAAGCATGATCGTGCCGCCCCAACCGCCGCCAGCATTCCCGCTCGAAGAAGTGCTATCTAATAAATTCCACAACATATTTTTTACTCCTTAACGACGATTTTCTCGCCGATTTATTATTCATATAAATATATAATACCCATTTTTTAGCCGTTTGGCAAGCGATTTTGGAAAATTTTTCTTATTTCTTTTTTTTCTTTTTCTTTTTTCTTGTCGTTTTTTGTGCGCAAAACCCATTGAAAACCGCTTTCATCGCATACATGGGTGCTGGTTTTGGTAAAATGATCCTATTTTTACCACTTTCCTTCGCCGCCGTATTTTTGATAAAATTCTTTCGCGAAATCTTTCACGTATCCGCCCAAAATCGACTTTCTAAGCCCTTTCATAAGCTTATGCAAAAAGGTAATGTTATGCAAGCTCAACAGCATCGCACCGTACATTTCCCCCGTGTTAATCATGTGCCGCAAATACGCTTTGGTGTAGTTTTTACAGCAATAGCAATCGCATTCTTCGTCTAAGGGAGTAAAATCTTCCTTATATTTTCCGTTTCTAACCACCACTCTGCCGCGCGAAGTAAGCGCCGTACCGTTGCGCGCAATCCGCGTCGCCAAAACGCAGTCGAACATATCCACGCCGCGGAGCGTCCCTTCGATCAAGCAATCGGGCGAACCAACCCCCATCAAATAACGGGGTACGTCGGTGGGGAGTTTGGGTTGTAAAAAGTCCAACAGTTCGTACATAATCGGCTTGGGTTCGCCTACCGAAAGTCCGCCGATGGCAATTCCGTGTTTGACGAACGGCAGCGTACGCGCCAAGCTCTCCGCGCGCAAGTCCTTATACATATTCCCTTGCACGATAGGGAAAAGCGCTTGGTCGGGCTTATCGTGGAATTTGTAACACCGTTCCAGCCAAGCCGCCGTGCGTTTCATCGCCGCCTCCGCCTGCGCGTGGTTATAGCCGTATTCGCTGCACTCGTCAAACGCCATAATGATGTCCGCGCCAAGATTTTGCTCTACCTGCATCGCCTTTTCGGGCGTGAAAAAATGCTTACTTCCGTCAATGTTGGACGAGAATTCCACCCCAGCGTCGGTAATTTTGTTGAGTTTGCCAAGCGAGAATACCTGAAACCCGCCGCTGTCGGTTAAAATCGGCTTGTCCCAGTTCATAAATTTATGCAACCCGCCCGCTTTTTTTACTATATCGTCGCCCGGGCGCATATATAAGTGATAGGTGTTCGCCAAAATAATTTGCGAGCCCGCTTCCTTTAAATCGCGCGGAAATACCCCTTTGACGGTCGCCTGCGTGCCTACGGGCATATACACGGGCGTTTCAATATCCCCGTGCGGCGTGTGCAAAATACCCGCGCGCGCACCCGTTTCCGGGTCGGTTTTTATCAGTTCAAAAGAAAAATATTCGTTATTCAACGTGGTTTTCCTACCGTTTT
>JAZSMB010000003.1:0-4834 GCA_045535685.1 Candidatus Scatosoma sp. | reverse complement strand
TATTGTAATCGAGCTTTCTCGGATAGGTTTGACCCGTGACGCCGTAGACTTTGTCATAGCCCATTTTCGCAACGACGCGGTTTTGCAGTTCTTTTACCTTTTCTTCATCGCCGTTGAAAAGTTCCATAAAGCTCGCTTGCGTACCCGTCGTGCCTTTCACACCACGCAGGCGGATATGCGCTTTCGCATTCATCAAATTTTCGTAGTCCATCTCTAAATCTTGCAGCCACAGGGTTGCGCGTTTGCCTACCGTAGTAAGTTGCGCGGGTTGCAAGTGCGTAAAACCGAGCGTGGGCACGTCTTTGTATTGCAAAGCGAATTTTTTCAGCTTATCCATTACGTTGACGAGCTTTTTCAAAATAATATCCAGCGCGTCGTCTAACATAATCGCTTCTGCATTGCAATTAACGAAGCAGCTGGTCGCGCCAAGGTGAATGATCGGCATCGCCTTTTTTGCGTATTCGCCATACGCCTTTACGTGCGCCATAACGTCGTGACGGACTTCTCTTTCGAATTTTGCCGCCAAGTCGTAGTCGATATCTTCCGCGTACGCTTTGAGCTCGTCTACTTGTTCTTGACTCACGTTTAAGCCAAGTTCCATTTCCGATTCGGCAAGCGCAATCCACAGTTTTCTCCAAAGCTTAAACCGCTTTTCGTCCGAAAATGCTTGTTGCATCTCTTTGCTCGCATAACGCGTAATGAGTGGGTTGTTGTAAATGCTGTTATCCATATCGTACCTCTTAAACTGTCTTGGGTTCGTTATACTCCACGCCAAACGTTTCCGCCGTGACGCGTGCCATTTTTTGTTCTTCGTAGGGTTTATCGTTCCAGTCGGTTTTGACGTTTGCTATTTCATCCACTACGTCCATACCTTCAATTACTTTGCCAAACGCCGCGTATTGACCGTCTAAATAGTCCGCTTCCTCGTGCATAACGAAAAATTGCGAGCCCGCGGAGTTGGGGTTTTGCGCGCGCGCCATAGAAAGCACGCCGCGGACGTGAGAAATATCGTTTTGCTTAAAGCCGTTGATAGCAAATTCGCCTTTGATATGATAGCCGGGGCCGCCCATACCCGTACCCGTGGGGTCGCCGCCTTGGATCATAAAGCCCGAAATGACGCGGTGGAAAATAAGACCGTTGTAATAGCCTTTTTTTATCAAAGATAAAAAGTTGTTTACCGTGTTGGGTGCTTTATCGGGATAAAGCTCTGCTTTGAACGTTTTGCCGTTTTGCATTTCAAACGTGACGATGGGATTGCTCATATATACCTGCCTTAAAAAATTATTCTTCGTATTTTTCAACCGAGACGTTTGCTTCGTCGAACAGTTGAATGGAAAATTCGTCGGGATACCCTTCTTTATACACCACGCGCTTGATACCTGCGTTGATGATCATTTTCGCGCAAATGACGCAAGGTTGGTGGGTGCAATACAGCGTTGCACCGCTGATGTTGATGCCGTATTTCGCCGCTTGAATAATTGCGTTTTGTTCGGCGTGAACGGCAAAGCAAAGTTCGTGTTTCGTACCGCTGGGAATACCCAGTTTGCGGCGTAAACACTCGCCTTTTTCTTCGCAGCTTTTAACCCCTGCGGGCGCGCCGTTGTAGCCCGTCGTCATTACGCGTTTATCCTTTACGATGATTGCGCCGACGTGGCGGTTTTCTTGAAAGCAGCTGGACCACGACGCAACCGTTTGCGTAAGCTGCATAAAGCGGTGATCCCATTTGGTCATTTTCGACATAGAACGAAGTTCTCCTTTTCCTTTGTAGCCATTGTTTATTATAACATATTCTTACTTGAAAATCAATACTTTGGCGCGAGTTTTTATACGAACTTTTGCGCACGAGAAAAAAAATCGGGATATTTTTCCATTTTTTGTTTGACAAATAAGAAAAACCGTTTATAATATATTCGTATGAAAAAATTTTAGGCGCTTATATGCGTTGAAATTTGGAGGATTTTTTATGAACATCAAACCTTTATTTGACAAAGTGGTTGTGGAAAGCGTGACGGTCGAAGAAAAGACCAAAAGCGGATTTTATCTCCCCACTTCCGCACAAGAAAAACCGCAAACTTGCCAAGTGGTTGCCGTTGGACCCGGCGGGATCATCGACGGTAAAGAAATCGTGATGCAAGTGAAAGTTGGCGATAAAGTACTTTGCTCAAAATACGCAGGATCGGATTTTAAAGTGGACGGTAAAGAGTTTACCATCATCAAACAAAGCGACATTCTTGCGATTGTGGAAGATTAAAAATATAAGCGAATTATCAAAAAGGAGAATAGATTATGGCGAAACAAATTAAATACGGCGAAGACGCGAGAAAGGCGTTGGAAGCCGGTGTGAACGTACTTGCGGATACGGTAAAAATTACGCTCGGCCCTAAGGGCAGAAACGTAGTACTCGATAAAAAATACGGCGCTCCCCTTATCACCAACGACGGCGTGACGATTGCGAAAGAAATCGAACTCAACGATCCGTTTGAAAATATGGGTGCGCAACTTGTAAAAGAAGTTTCCACCAAGACCAACGACGTTGCCGGCGACGGTACGACCACCGCTGTGGTTTTGGCACAAGCGATCGTGAGAGAAGGTTTAAAAAACCTTGCGGCAGGCGCAAACCCCATCATTTTGAAAGAAGGTATTAAAAAAGCGGTTGACGCGACCGTTGCGCACTTGAAGAGTATCTCCAAAGCGGTTGAAAGCAACAAGGCTATCGAACAAACCGCGTCCATCTCCGCAGGTAACCCCGAAGTGGGCGCGCTGATTGCGAAAGCAATGGAAATCGTAGGCAAAGACGGCGTTATTACCGTAGAAGAAGGCAAATCGATGAATACCGAACTTTCCACTGTGGAAGGTATGCAATTCGACCGCGGTTATGCCTCTGCGTATATGGTAACCAACACCGATAAAATGGAAGCGGTACTTGAAAATCCGTATATCCTTATCACGGATAAGAAAATCTCCTCTTTGCAAGAAATTTTGCCCGTTATCGAACCGCTTGCACAACAAGGCGCGAAACTTTTGATTATCGCCGAAGACGTGGAAGGCGACGCACTTGCGGCGTTGATCGTCAATAAACTCAAAGGCGTGTTTAACTCGGTGGCGGTAAAAGCGCCCGGGTTTGGCGATCGCAGAAAGGAAATGCTCCGTGATATCGCCGTTTTGACGGGCGGGCAAGTGATTTCCTCCGATTTGGGCTTGGAATTTAAAGACGTGAATATGAGTATGCTCGGCAGAGCGTCCAGCGTGCGCGTGGATAAAGAAAATACTACTATCGTTGGCGGCGTGGGCGACGCGCAAGACATTAAGGCGCGCATCGCGTCCATTAAGGCGCAAATTGCGGAAACGAAATCGGACTACGACCGCGAAAAATTACAAGAACGCCTTGCAAAACTTGCTGGCGGCGTAGCCGTTATCAGCGTTGGCGCGGCTACCGAAGTGGAAATGAAAGAGAAAAAACTTCGCATTGACGACGCACTCGCGGCGACGAGAGCGGCAGTCGAAGAGGGCTACGTGCCCGGTGGCGGTAGCGCACTCCTTTCCGCTGTTCCTACCGTGAAAAAGCTCGTGGCAAGTCTTTCCGGCGATGAAAAGACGGGCGCGGCGATCGTGCTTAAAGCGTTGGAAGAACCCATCAGACAAATCGCGAAAAACGCAGGGCTTGACGGCTCGGTTATCGTAGATAAAGTGCTTTCGTCTAAGAAAACAAACTACGGTTTCGACGCGCTTACGAACAAATATTGCGATATGGTTGACGCTGGTATCATCGACCCGACCAAAGTAACCCGTTCCGTTTTACAAAACGCGGCGTCGGTTGCGGCTACCCTTCTTACCACCGAAAGCATCGTCACCGATATCCCTACCCCTCCTGCTCCTATGGCACCTGCACGCGGAGATATGGGCGGCATGTATTAATAAACGAGCTGAAATAAGGGTTATCGTTCCCTTTTTAAGAATACCTCCTTGTGGGCGTGATTTTTGATAATCGCGCCCCATTTTTTTGCTATAATGCGGAACACAGTACTTGACGAATGTAAGCAAACTCCTTGATTTATAAGGAGTTTAGCAAATTTTTATTTTATAAGTATGCGAAACATAATACTTACTATCAACGATAAGCGCTCAACGTTTTTGATAGATGCGCTTTGTAGTATCTTATAAAAATAGCCGTGTTCTTCGGGGGAATATGCCCCTCTTTTTTTATGCGAAAAGAGACCGCGCGTCTTTCAATTACATAATTTTGGAAGCTTCAAATACTTGCTTTAACGAAAAATGAAATGCTATAATCATGTTGTTGTTTGTGATAATTTTGTGAAATTTGGTTTATTAACGATATAAATGTAAATCATATTACAAACTGAAAACGGCAATTTTTAAGAAATTAGTAAGATAATAAGGAGCAATTATGTTGTTTGATTGGACGCATATTTTATATATGGTTATATCCGCCGCTATTTCGGCTGTTATTCTTATTTTGGCGGCTAAATTTTTAAAAAGCGAAGATAAAAAAATTGCATTTTTGAAAATTATTGCCGTTATCACTGTTATTTTGCATTATAGCACCATTTGGGTGGAGTATTTTGGCAACGGCGGTAGCACGGACGGAGTGGAAGGCAGCCATCTCTTCCCTATTTACCCTTGCCATATTATGATGTGGCTACTCTTTATCGCCGCATTTCTGAAGAATAAATCGGGTACGTTATTCACCGTTTTGGCGGATTTTTGTTTCTGGGCTGGCATTGTTTGCAGTTCGATCGGGATTTTACTCAACGAAAACTACGTTAGCACGCCTACGCTCGCCGATTAAGTCGGAGGCCAAGCGGTCTTAGGAAGA
>JAZSMB010000187.1:0-4277 GCA_045535685.1 Candidatus Scatosoma sp. | reverse complement strand
TTGAGCGAAGAGGATTGAATGAGTTTTCCAATTTTACGATAGAAAAAGAACAGCCAAAGCTTGAGAAAAATCGCAACCGCGAGCAAGATAATCGTCACGATCCCCACGGTAGGTAAAACGGGATTTGCAATCTTTTCAATGGAGCTTTTGAACAGCTCAAAACCAACGAGCACGATAACCATGTCCACGATGAACGCCGTCACGTACTCCATTCTACCGTGTCCAAGCGGATGTTCTTTATCAACGGGTTTTGCCGCCAAGCGGAATCCGATCAGCGCAATAATCGCCGAGCCCGCGTCCATAATATTATTAAACGCGTCCGCAACGATAGCAACCGACGCGGCAATAAGCCCGAGCGTCAATTTTCCGATAAAGAGTAAAACGTTGAGGGCAATCCCGACGCCCCCTGCAAGCGAGGCGAGTTTTCCCCGTACTTTCGTATCGTAATAATCGTTATTGCCTTTGGTAAATAATTTGATGAGTAAATGAATCATAACCGTTTCCTTAAAAACGAAATAAAAAACCGACGGAATTCGTCACGTATATTATACGCCGATACCGTCGGTTTTGTCAACTCAAAAGAAAGGTATTATCGATTTTCTTCTTCTTGCATATTTTTGCGAGCTTCTTCGCGGCGCGCTTTGATTTCACCGCATTTCGCAATCGCCCAAGCGGCCAATTTCACCGCCAAGATAATCAAGCCGATTACCACGAAAATCGCCAAAAGACCTTGCCAAAGGAAGTTGAGTGCAGGTGCAATTACTTCCCAATTCATAGGGTTTAAGTTATCGAAAGCTGCCAATAAAACGTTTAACATATTCGTTTACCTCCTTAAAGTCCGCAGAACGGGCCGAGAATACCGATAATCAAACCGCCGACAATAGCCGACGCAATTTGACCGGACACGTTTGCACCAACCGCGTGCATCAGCAAGTGGTTGCCCGGGTCTTCTTTCGTACCCATTTTCGCAACGACGCGCGATGCCATAGGGAACGCGGAAATACCCGCCGCACCCAACATCGGGTTGATTTTTTCTTTGCTGAACAAGTTAATCAGTTTCGCGCACATAACGCCGCCGATGGTATCGAATACGAATGCAAATAAACCAAGCGCCATGATGATAATCGTTTCCAACGACAAGAATGCCGCCGCTTGCATTTGGAAAGAAATGGTGATACCAAGGAGCAAAGTGATGATATTCGAGAAAGTCGTTTGCGCCGTTTCGGAAAGCGATTTCAATACGCCGCATTCTCTAAGCAAATTACCGAACATCAACATACCGACCAGCGAAAGCGAATCGGGTGCAATCAAACCGGAAATAACGGTAACGATGATGGGGAAGAGGACGCGCATGAGGGGCGAAATTTGTTTCGCGGAATATTTCATACGGATCATACGTTCCTTTTTCGTCGTGCACATTTTGATAACCGCAGGTTGTACGATGGGCACGAGTGCCATATACGAGTACGCTACAACCATGATCGGGCCAACGTATTTGGACGCAAGCTGAATAGCAACCAAGATAGAGGTAGGGCCGTCCGCCGCACCGATGATACCAATCGACGCCGCGTCGTTCAAAGGGAAACCGATCATTGCCGCCAAAATAATGGTGACGAAGATACCAAGTTGTGCCGCACCGCCCAAAATAAAGAGTTTGGGGTTGGTAAGAAGCGGCCCAAAGTCGATCATACAACCGATACCGATGAACAAGAGCAAAGGCATCGCCTCACTCGCTTCGATACCCACTTGGAAAAGCGAAGTAATAATACCCAAGTGTTCGCCGTTCGTAGGGTCGCCGATAACGGGCGAGAGGGGCAAGTTTACAAGAATTGCACCAAAACCCATCGGGAGCAAAAGTGCCGGTTCCATGTCTTTTTTGATGGCGAGATAAATCAAGAGGCCGCCGATCGCCCACATGGCAACCTGTTGCCAGGTCAGGTTTTGAAATCCTTGCAAAAGAAAGTCAAACATAAAACTCCTCCATTATAATTTTGTAAAACTATACATATTATAAAAGAAAATAAAAAGAAAGTCAACGAAAAGTATTCAATCGGTAAAAAAAATCCCATACTGTCTTTAATAAATTGACTTTTTGTAAAAAATCCGCTATAATGATACGTGTGATTATAAAGGAGTAAAAATATGGAAACGTGGGTAGCAATTATATTGCTGATAGTAGGCTTCGTTTGCTTGGTAAAAGGAGCAGACTGGTTTGTGGTCGGCGCGGCAGGCATTGCGGAAAAATTACGCATTCCGCACCTTGTCATCGGTTTAACGGTGGTGGCGTTTGGTACGAGCGCGCCCGAGCTTGCCACGTCCATCATTTCGTCCGTGCAAGGGAGCACGGGGCTTGCCATCGGCAATATCGTGGGCAGTAATATCACCAACATTTTGCTCATTTTGGGCTTGTCGGCGGTTATTGCCTCTTTGCCCGTTTATAAAGACACGTTAAAGATCGATTTTCCCGTTTTGATTGGCTCTTCGGCAATTTTACTTTTGTGCGGATTAGACGGTCAGTTAAGCCGTTTGGAAGGGATCGTGTTTTTCATTCTTTCCACCGTTTATACCATCTTGCTTATCAAAATCGCAATGGGGCAACGGGATAAAGAAAAAGAACGTACGCAAATTTTAGAAGAACGTAAAGAAGTGGTTATCCCCAACGACGAAGACAAAGACGAACCCGCTACGCCGTACGGGCGTTGGTATAAAGCCATGAAAGCACACGCTTGGTTTTTAACGGTAGTCACCCTCGTGGGGCTTGGAATCGTCGTACTCGGCGCACAACTCGCGGTCGAGGCGGCAACGGCAATCGCGGTAGAAATCGGTATTTCCGATCGAATCATCGGCTTAACGGTAGTGGCAATCGGCACGTCCTTACCCGAACTCGTCACCTGCGTAGTAGCGGCAAGCAAAGGCAATACCGATATTGCGGTAGGCGACATCGTAGGCAGTTGTATTTTTAACGTACTCCGCACGCTGGGTATCGCCGCAACGATCACGCCGCTCGTGTTTGCGCCCGCGTTTTTAATCGACTCTGCCATCGCGCTTGGCGCAGCGATTTTGCTGGGCGTACTCGGTTGGATAAAAGACCATAAAATCAAACGCTGGGGCGGCGTTATCATGCTCTTGGGTTTTGCGGCGTATTACGTGTATCTTTTTATTATTTAAGTAAAATTTTCTCAAAAAGCATGCAAAAACGCTTGCCAAAGCAGGTAAAATTATATATAATAGATACCGACTTCGAACGTTCCTCTGCCTTTTTCGGGTATAACGAGGAGTTATGCAGCGGGTTATGAGCGTTTCGTAAATAACGGAGGTAAAGTCTGATATGAAAGGATTGATTGAAGCTATCAACGCAGAAAGTTTGAAAGCGGAAGTTCCCTCTTTCGAAGTAGGCGACACGGTTAAGGTCGGCTATAAAATTATCGAAGGCGGCAAAGAACGTGTTCAAAATTTCGAAGGCGTGGTTATCGCTAAGAAAAACGGCGGCGTTTCCGAAACGTTTACCGTTCGTCATATTTCTTATGGCGTAGGCGTAGAAAAAACCTATCCTCTTCACTCCCCGAAAATTGCGTCCATCACGGTCGTAAGACGCGGTAAAGTTAGAAGAGCGAAGCTGTATTATTTGCGTAAGCTTACTGGTAAGGCAGCAAAAGTTAAAGAAAGAATTTAAGTTTTATTTAAAACGAGAGAGGAGTTCACCCAAAGTCAAAGGTGAACTTCTTTTTTTCTTGGCTACAAAATACTACGCAATACGATAAAGTGAATTGAAAAACTGCGTTTTTCATGAATTGCGCCATAGGCGCGTGAATTGCTCGCTACGCTCGCATGAATTGCAACGCTTCGCGTTGCGTTATTGTAATATTTCCACAACGCAAGGCGTGATACTGTCATTGCGAACAAAGTGAAGAATCTCGCACGCCTTGCAATTCACGAAATGCAAAGCATTTCAAATCACGTTTGCGGTACAAACAATTCATGACGAGCTACCCGACCTTGTGGAACAAGGGAAAAAGCATTGATAATGCTTTTTAGGGGCGAGTTGAGTGAGGGCATATGTGGGCGCGAACGGTGACCGAGGACAAAGTCCACCTTACTTTGTCCGAGAACCACCCTTTCACGAAAAGCAAACGGCGGATACCCGTACGGCTTGCCGTGTATGGAATTTCGTTAAGCGTATGTCCTTTTCGGCTTGATTACATACAATTCTATTGAATTGATTACATACCGCTGCGGAGGTGTTTTTGTCCGAGAACCACCCTCTCGCAGGATAGTGG
>JAZSMB010000073.1:0-5575 GCA_045535685.1 Candidatus Scatosoma sp. | reverse complement strand
AAGACCGCTTGGCCTCCGACTTGTTGACGCAACCGGGAACGGTGGTTGGAGAATTCACGAAAGAAGTAGAAGAATTCGTAGGATACAACGCAAAAGTAGTGTTGCCTGCGACGCACGATACGGCAAGCGCGGTATTGGCGGCGCCGTTGGACGGACAAACGCCGTATATTTCCAGCGGTACGTGGTCGCTGTTGGGCGTAGAACAAAACTACGCGCACACCACGGCGGCGGCAAGGGAAACGGGCTACTCCAACGAAGGCAGCGTAAACAAAACCTTCCGTTTGCAAATCAATATCATGGGGCTTTGGATGATACAGCAAGTGCGTCATGAACTCCAAGATAAGTACAGCTTTGCAGAGCTTGTGAACTTGGCGAAAGAAAACCCCGTTGCATACGAATTAAACGTAAACGAGCAACGCTTTTTAGCCCCTGAAAATATGACGAAAGAAATTCATGCGGCGCTGGGTAAAACGTTGACGGTTGGGGAAACGGCGTACGTTATTTATAACAATCTTGCCAAATATTACGCGTTGTCGCTCAAAGCACTCGAAGAAGTGACGGGGGAAACCTATCAAACGCTGAATATCATCGGTGGCGGCAGTAAAAATCAGTTCTTAAACGAGTTGACTGCCAAATACACGGGCAAGCAAGTGATTGCAGGCCCTGCGGAAGGCACGGCAATCGGCAATTTGATGATGCAAATGGTGGGTTGCGGAAAAATTGCGAACGTAAAAGCAGGCAGAGAAATTATTAAAAAATCATTTGACATAAACGAAGTCATTTTATAAGGAGAAAAGATATGTCCAGATACGAAGAAGCAAAAAAAATGTATGCGGCGTACGGTATCGATACCGACGCGGCGATAGAAAGATTGGGTAAAATTCCCGTCAGCGTGCATTGTTGGCAAGGTGACGACGTTATCGGTTTCGACGGTAGCGACGCGCTTTCGGGCGGTATTCAAACGACGGGTAACTATCCCGGCAGAGCGAGAACGCCCGAAGAATTGTTTGAAGACGCAAAAAGAGCGTTTGCGCTGATGCCCGGTAAAAAGCGTATCAATATTCACGCTTGCTACGCGCTTCTTGGCGAAGACAAAGGCAAGGTTGACCGCGACGGGTATACCTATAAATATTTTGAGCCGTGGGTACAATGGGCGAAAGAAAACGGCTTGGACGGCGTAGATTTCAACCCTACGTTCTTTGCGCATCCGATGATGAAAGACGGGCTTTCTCTTTCCTCCCCCGACGAAGAAACGCGTCAATTTTGGGTAAGACACGGTAAGGCGTCGCTCAAAATCGCTGCCGAGATCGGTAAAGCGATGAATAGCCCTTGCTTGGTCAATATTTGGATCCCCGACGGGTATAAAGATATTCCCGCAGATCGTTTATCGCCGAGATTGCGCTTGAAAAAATCGTTGGACGAAATTTTACAAGATTACGATAAACAATGGGTAATCCCTGCGGTAGAAAGCAAAGTGTTCGGTATCGGTATCGAAAGCTATACGGTAGGCAGTAACGAGTTCTATCAAAACTACGCGGCAAAAAATAATATTTGCTGTTTGTTGGATACCGGTCACTATCATCCCACCGAAGTGGTTTCGGATAAAATCCCCGCACTCCTTGCATTCTACGATAAAATCGCGTTGCACGTTTCCCGTCCCGTAAGATGGGACAGCGACCACGTATTGATCGTGGACGATGAGTTAAAAGAATTGTCCAAAGAAATTATCCGCAACGAAGCGGACGACAAAGTATTGATCGGTTTGGATTATTTCGACGCGTCCATCAACCGTTTGTGCGCGTGGGTAACGGGCGTGCGTTCTATGCAAAAATCGTTGTTGAACGCAATGTTGCAACCGTATAACGAATTGAAAAAATTGCAAGACGAAAACAACTTCTCTAAAATTATGTTCTTAAATGAAAAATTCAAATTTATGCCGATCGGCGACGTTTGGGACGAATATCTCCGCCGTCAAGGCTTAAGCGAAGACTGGTTCGACGCCGTAGAAGCGTTTGAAAAAGAAGTAATCGCAAAACGCGTATAAGGACGAGAGTATAAAGGTATGAAAATATTAGTTGTAAACGCAGGCAGTTCTTCGCTGAAATATCAATTATTCGATATGCAAGCGGGAACGGTCTTGGCGAAAGGAAATTGTGAAAGAATCGGCATCGACGGTATCATTACCCATAAACGCCCCGATAAAGACGATTATAAAACGAACGCGGCGTTTCCCGACCATCGCACGGCTATTTCTTTCGTATTAAATCTACTCACGGATAAAACGTACGGCGTCATTGACAGCGTGGATGAAATTCTCGGCGTAGGACACCGTTTCGCACACGGCGGGGAAAAACTCCGTCAATCGTGCGTGATAGGGGATCAGGAGCTGGAATATTTAGAAAGTATCGTAGGCTTAAATCCCTTGCACGGCCCTCCCGCGATCAGCGGTTTAAAGGCGTGTAAACAAGTATTGCCGAGCGTAAAACACGTAGGCGTGTTCGATACCTCGTACTACTCGGAAATGGAAGATTATGCGTATATCTATCCCATTCCCTACGAGCTGTATGAAAAACACAAAGTAAGACGGTACGGTTTCCACGGCACTTCGCACAGATACGTTGCAAATAAGGCGGCGGAATTGCTTGGAAAGAAAGACGCAAAAATCGTTACCTGCCACTTGGGCAACGGTTCGTCGATAACGGCAACCGTCAACGGTAAGGCGATCGATACTTCGATGGGCTTTACGCCGCAAGACGGCGTGCCGATGGGTACGCGTAGCGGCGCGTTAGACCCCACCGTCCCCACGTTTTTGATGAAAGCGGAAAACTTGACGGTAGAGGAAACGGAAAAGCTGCTCAACAGCAAATCGGGGCTTTTGGGTATCTCGGGCGTATCCAGCGATTGCAGGGACGTGGAAGAAGCGGCGGCAAGCGGCAACTACCGCGCACAGCTTGCGATGAAAATTTTGGTGCATAACATAAAGAAAATCATCGGTTCGTATATCGCGGAAATGAACGGTATCGACGCGTTGGTGTTTACGGCGGGGATCGGTGAAAACGATAGAGCGCTCCGCTCGGCGGTATGCAAAGATATGAGCTTTTTGGGTATTGCCATCGATGAAGAAGTAAACGCTACTTCTCCTCGCGGCGAGATAGTAGATATCAGCGCAAACGGCGCGAAAGTGAAAACGTTCGTTATCCCCACCAACGAAGAATATATGATTGCGTTCGATACGCAAAACTTAACGAAATAAAAAATAAAAATTATTATATAAAGGAAAGGAAAAACATTATGAAATCTGTATTCGAAATCAAGAAAGAAATCTGTGAAGTCGGACGCAAACTTTGGTTGAAAGGCTTTGTTGCCGCAAACGACGGTAATATTTCGGTAAAAGTAGGCGAAAACGAATTCTACTGTACCCCTACGGGCGTATCCAAGGGCGACCTTACTCCCGATATGATCATTAAGGTGGACAAAGACGGTAAAAAATTGGAAGGCAAACTCAATCCTTCTTCGGAAATCAAAATGCACATGAGAGTGTATAGAGAACGCCCCGACGTTACGGCAGTCGTGCACGCGCACCCTCCCGTTGCAACGGCGTTCACGGTTGCGGATATCGACCTTGATCAATACATTCTTCCCGAAGCAATCTTGACCATCGGTAACGTGCCTACTTGCGATTACGGTACTCCCTCGACGATGGAAATTCCCGATTCGTTGGATCCGTACCTTCAAAAACACGACGCGTTCTTGCTCCGTAACCACGGTGCGCTTACCGTTGGTTGCAACTTGACGAAAGCGTTCTTCGTTATGGAAGAAGTAGAATTCAACGCCGTTATTTGCAAACACGCGATGGATTTGGGCGCGGTACACGAAATTTCTAACGATCAACTGAAAAAATTGATGGATTTGAGAAAGAAGATGAACCTTCCCGGCCGTCACCCCGGCATCGATTACGGCGAAGAACCTACGACTACCTGCAACTGCGGTAAAGAAGAATTGGTAGAATTGATTACCCGTAAGGTTTTGGAAGCACTTGGCAAATAATTCCTTGACAGTATAGGAGAAAAGTATATGACAATCAATTGGACGGAAGCCCAAATCGAAGAAGTCGTTGCGTCGGTGCTCAAAAACTTAAAAGGCGGCGCTGCTGAAACGAAAAGCGGTTGGGATTCCACGCAATATAACGGACGCAAACTCGTCGGTATTTATGCGGATATGAACGACGCGATTACGGCGGCTACGGCGGGATATAAAGCGGTGCGTGCGATGTCTTTGGAAGAGCGCGAAAAGATTATATCCGCCATTCGCGATTTATGTCGAAAGGAAGCGCCCATTATGGCGGAGCTCGGCGTTAGCGAAACGAAAATGGGTCGGGTTGCACATAAAATTGCAAAACATATCTTGGTTGCGGATAAAACGCCGGGTACGGCGGATATCGTTTCCCATGCAAAGACGGGCGATTTTGGTTTGACTTTAACGGAAATGGCTCCCTTTGGCGTAGTGGGCAGTATTACGCCGAGTACCAACCCCTCGGAAACGGTTATTTGCAACAGTATCGGTATGATTGCGGCAGGCAACGGCGTGGTATTCAATCCACACCCTAACGCAATCGCTACTTCTAATTACGCAATCGACCTGGTCAATCGCGCAAGCGCGATGGCAGGCGGACCGAAAGTTTTGGTAGCGTCCGTGGTAAAACCCACTTTGGACACCGCGCAAATTATGTACAAGCATACGGATATTCGTTTGCTGGTATGTACGGGCGGACCGGGCGTAGTAAAGAGCGTACTTTCCAGCGGTAAAAAAGCCATCGGCGCGGGCGCGGGCAATCCTCCCGTAATCGTGGACGATACGGCGGACGTTCGCAAGGCGGCAAAGGATATCATCGACGGCTGTTCGTTTGATAACAACTTGCCTTGTATCGCGGAAAAAGAAGTGTTTGCGTTTAAAAATATCGCCGACGAACTCATCGACGGTATGCAAGCAAACGGCGCGTATAAAATTACGACGGCACAGGCAGACGCTTTATCCAAAATCGTACTCGTGGACGTGAAAAATCCGAAAACGGGCATCGTGAAAAAGACGGTGAGCCGCGATTGCGTCGGTCGGGACGCGGCGGTGCTTTTGGAAAAAATCGGCGTAAAAGTAGGCTCGGACGTGCGTTGCATTATTTGCGAAACGAATTTTGACCATCCGTTCGTTCAACACGAATTGATGATGCCCATTTTACCGATCGTGCGTGTAAACGATATCGACGAAGCGATCGATTTGGCGGTAAAAGCAGAACACGGTTGCCGTCATACGGCGCATATGCACTCGAAAAACATCGACCACTTAACGAGATTTGCGCGTGCGGTAGAAACGACGATTTTCGTTAAAAACGCGCCCTCGTACGCAGGCATCGGTTTCGGCGGAGAAGGGCATACGACGTTTACGATTGCAGGCCCGACGGGCGAAGGACTTACCAGCGCGCGTAGCTTTACGAGATACCGTCGTTGCGTAATGGCAGACAGTTTTAGAATTATCTAATTGGAGGACTGTATGGATATAAATATTTCTGAGGTTGCCGAGG
>JAZSMB010000162.1:0-6479 GCA_045535685.1 Candidatus Scatosoma sp. | reverse complement strand
TATTTCAACGCCCCCGACATCGACGGCAAAGTGTATTTCAACGCATTTGAGGCAATGCAGGGCGAACGCTACGCCGTGCAAATCGAAAGTGCGGACAGTTACGATTTATACGGAAAAACGGAGGATTACGAAGTATGAATTTACCCAACAAAATTTCCATTACAAGAATTTGCATGATACCCATTTTCGTGCTGATCTTCTTTTTAGACGGCGTGTTGCCGTTTAACTACGGCATCGCGGCGATCCTGTTCGTCGTTGCCGCTTGTACCGACTTTATCGACGGCTATATCGCGCGTTCGCGCGGGCTCGTTACCAACCTTGGCAAGTTTTTAGACCCGATTGCAGACAAAGTACTCGTCGCAACGGCGATGATTTTGCTTTTGACGATGAAAAACAGCTTGTTTGCGGTGTTTGGCGACGCACAAAACGCAATCTATATCGCTACGGCTATCAGCGTGTGCGTAATTTTGGCGCGTGAGCTTATTATTAGCGCGTTTAGACAAATCGCAGCGGCAAACGGCGTGGTGATGGCGGCGGAAAAACTCGGCAAATACAAAACCGCCTTCCAAGACGTGTCCATTTTCGTGCTGATTTTAGCGGCGGATTGCGGCGCGGCAAGCGTATATTTTGCATGGGCAGGTATTGCGCTGTTTGCGGTGGCAACCGTGCTTACGGTATGGTCGGGTATCACGTACGTTTTAAAAAATAAACAAGTTTTAAAAGATAATTAATCGGTAAAAGGAGTTCGTGAGCCTATGAACAACGCGTGCATCGTTTGGAATAACGGAAATACCGCCTTTCGCGCGAGAGAATACACGTCCGTTTTAGACGTTTTCCGCTCGCTTGGCTATCCTGTGGGCGAAGTACGCATTTTATTGCACGGCGACGACCAAATTTTACTCGATACCGTCCTTTCGCTCAAAAAAACGTGCGAAAACGTGCTGGTTTTAACGGATAAATCCGAGCGCGCGTACGTGCAAACGCTACTCACGCAAAAGGGCGTATGCAGCGACAAAAACGCCAACGTCAGTATGGACGGCAACGGAATTTTTACCGATGGCAAGCAAAGCGTATTTTTATTGATGCTGGGCGATTTTTCGCGCACGAGAGCGTATATTCAAACGGTTTGCGGTAGCTATTTACGCCAAAAATACGGCGACAGACGGGCGAAACTTACCATTCGCGCAGTAGGGGCAAACCAAGCGCACGTAGAACAACTCATCGCGCAGGCAAAAACGTACGATAAAGGCAAAATGCAATATCAATACGCGCGTTCGTACGCAGAAGACGTTATCGAAATTTTTTACGACGAAAACACACCGAAAATGCTTGTGGACGACGTTCTTCGCCTGTTTGCCGAAGGGCTGGGCGACAGCGTTTACGCATTAGACGATACCCCTTTAAACGAACAGCTTATCAACCTTTTGAAAGTACGCGGTAAAATCATCAGCGTAGCCGAGTCGTTCACGGGGGGCGGAATTGCGAAAAAGCTTACTTCCGTTGCAGGGGCAAGCGCGGTGTACTTTGAAGGAGTAAATACGTATAACGAGCTTTCCAAAATCAAACGCTTGGGGGTAAGCGAATACACGCTCAAAACGGTGGGCGCAGTATCCGAACAAACGGCGTACGAAATGGCGTCGGGGCTAATTGCCACGGGCGATTGCGATATCGCGATTGCCACGACGGGGCTTGCAGGGCCGAATACGGATAAAACCATGTTGCCCGTAGGTCTTTGCTATATTGCGATCGGCACGAAAGAACGCGTATTCGTTTATCGCTACAAATTTGACGGCTCGCGCGAAGAAATAACGCAAACGGCAATCCATTACGCGCTGTTTTTGGCGTATAAACAACTGAAAAATATGTAAAATAATAATATAGGAAAAAATAAACAGGAGATATATACAATCATGGCAAACGAAAAAAACACGGAAAAAATGAAAGCGTTAGACGCGGTGCTTTTGCAAATTGAAAAACAATACGGCAAAGGCTCTATTATGCGTCTTGGCGACGAAGCGGGTCAAACGGAAATCGAAGTAATTCCTTCCGGTTGTTTAACGCTCGATTTAGCACTCGGCGTAGGCGGTTTCCCGCGCGGTAGAATCATCGAAATCTACGGCCCCGAATCTTCGGGTAAAACGACGGTTGCTTTGCACGCGGTAGCGGAAGCACAAAAAATGGGCGGCGTAGCGGCGTTCATCGACGCAGAACACGCACTCGATCCCGTTTACGCAAAGAAACTTGGGGTTAATTTGGACGATTTATACGTTTCGCAACCGGACACGGGCGAACAAGCACTCGATATTTGCGACGCGCTCGTTAGAAGCTCGGCGGTGGATATCATCGTCGTCGACTCGGTAGCGGCACTCACGCCCAAAGCGGAAATCGAAGGGGATATGGGTGATACGCACGTAGGTTTACAAGCGCGTTTGATGTCGCAAGCATTAAGAAAACTCACGGCGATTGTTAACAAATCGAAAACGTGCGTTATTTTCATCAACCAACTGCGCGAAAAAGTGGGCGTAATGTTTGGTAACCCCGAAACCACACCCGGCGGTAAAGCGCTCAAATTCTATGCAAGTATGCGTTTAGACGTGCGTAAAATGGACGTTTTGAAAGACGCCGACGGTGCAATGGGCAACAGAACGAAAGCAAAAGTGGTAAAAAATAAACTCGCGCCTCCCTTCCGTCAAGCAGAATTCGACATCGTGTTTGGCGAAGGCATCTCGCAAGAGGGCTGCATCATCGATACGGGCGTTCAATACGAAGTTATCCAAAAGAGCGGTTCGTTCTTTAGCTATAACGGTAACAAAGTAGCGCAAGGCCGCGAAAAAATGCGTCTTTTCTTAAAAGAAAATCCCGAAATCCGCGCGGAAATCGACCAAAAAATCCGTAAGGCGGCAAAAGGTGAAACGGTAGAAACGGCGGAAGAATAAAACTCATTTTTATAAAATTCATACAAAAGAAAGCAAACGGCGAGGGGCAGGTATGCACTCTCGCTTTTTGTGTGAAATTATTTTCCAATATCGGCAAGTATTTTCTTTCAAACCATTGACTTTTTTTATATTTTATTGTACAATAGAATGGATAAAGAAAGTTATTAAGTCGGGTATTTTACCCGTTTGCATAATCGGTTTTATCAATATTCATTTAAATACAGGAGGCACAAAATGCACAACGTTAATTTGAGCGTCCTGTTTCTCGCAAGTATGCCTACGGGCTGGGCGGTCGGTATCGCTATTGCCGCACTCGCTATCGGCGGTATTGTGGGCTTGTTCGTTTATAGACTCACGGTTAAAAAACAAGTTGGCTCGGCAACGGAACAAGCAAGCAAAATCGTAAGAGACGCGGAGGCGGAAGCCGATCGTATTAGAGCGTACGGTAAAGAAGAAAGCAAAAGAGTTTTGAAAGAAGCTTTGCTGGAAGCAAAGGAACAGGATTTAAAATTAAGAAACGAATTCGAGCGCGAAACCAAGGAAAAGAAAGCGGAAATCCAACGTATGGAACAACGCGTGACGCAAAAAGAGGACGCACTCGAAAAGAAATCGGAAGCACTCGAACAACAAAAGAACAATCTTCATAAAAAAGAAGAAGAAGTGCTTCAGTTGAAAGAAAAACTCAGCTCTCAACACGAGTTGATGATTCAAGAGCTTGAAAAGGTAGCGCAACTCACGCGCGACGAGGCAAAACGTTTACTCACCGAAGAAATTTTGGAAACGGCTCGCCACGACGTAGCGTTGCAAGTGCGCAACATGGAACAACAAGCGAAAGAAGAAGCGGATATCAACGCGAAAAAGATTATATCCCTCGCCATTCAAAAATGCGCGGCGGATCAAGCGTCGGAAATCACCGTTTGCGTCGTACCGCTCCCTGGCGACGATATGAAAGCGCGTATCATCGGTAGAGAAGGTAGAAACATTCGCGCCCTCGAAAACGCAACGGGTATCGAACTGATTATCGACGACACGCCCGAAGTGGTTATCTTGTCTGGGTTTGACCCCGTACGCCGCGAAATCGCGCGTTTATCGCTGGAAAAACTCATCAACGACGGCCGTATCCACCCTGCAAGAATCGAGGAAACGGTGGAAAAAGTCACTCGCGAAATGGATCTTCAAATCAAGGAAGCAGGCGAAACGGCAGTATTTGAAGCAGGCATTTTCGGTTTACACCCCGAACTTATCAAACTCATCGGCCGCTTGAAGTTTAGAACCAGCTACGGTCAAAACGTGTACAAGCACTCGATCGAAGTGGCAACGCTCGCAGGTCAAATGGCAGCGGAACTTGGTTTGGACGTAAACTTTGCAAAACGCGCAGGCTTGCTCCACGATATCGGTAAAGCGGTGGACCAAGAACAAGAAGGCACGCATATCCAAATCGGCGCAGATTTAGCGAAGAAATATAAAGAAAACGCAAATATCGTCAATGCGATTATGGCGCATCACGGCGACGTAGAACCCAAAACCATCGAAGCGGTGCTGATTCAAGCCGCCGACGCAATTTCGGGTGCTCGCCCCGGTGCAAGACGCGAAATGGGTACGAACTACGTTAAGCGTTTGGAAAAACTCGAAGAAATCGCCTCTGGTTTCCGTGGCGTTGAAAAGAGTTATGCAATCCAAGCGGGTAGAGAAGTCCGCGTAATCGTTAAACCCGACCAAGTAGACGACGCGCAAGCGTTGTTCTTGGCGAAGGATATCGCGAAGAAGATCGAAACCGAGCTCGAGTATCCTGGTCAAATTAAAGTAAACGTCATTCGCGAATTCCGCGGTGTCGAATACGCAAAATAAGAAACAATCGAAGAAATTCTCTCAAATACAGCGGGAGAATTTCTTTTTTTATATTTTTGTATAAAAAGTAAAAATTTTTCAAAAAACTCCGCTTTTTAACTTGACATTTGTCGCGTTTTTCAATATAATGTCATAGTAATATATTTGCTGCTATGGCTCAGTTGGTAGAGCGCGTCCTTGGTAAGGACGAGGTCGGCGGTTCAAATCCGCCTAGTAGCTCCAAAAATACTCCCATTCATTTTGGATGGGAGTATTTTTATACGTTCATTTTAGGCGGATTTGAGATTTCTCATAAAAAATGGGAACGAGTTGCCCCGTTCCAGTTAACCGACTTACGGGACAATCAATCTCCCTGCGCGATATTATTATATGCGATATTTTCACAAAAGTCAAGGTTTTTTATATAAAAATATGACGAAACGCAAAAACCGCAAAAAAGAGCAGACAAGCATATCTCATCTGCTCCATTGTTCCAACTAATAAAATTTTACGCTACTTGCGCTGCTGATTCTACGGTAGCCACGTCCTTCTTTGCTAACCGTTTCTTTACCCCGTAATAAATCCCGTAGATAGCCAACGCTACTAAAAATACGCCTGCAGGGGTAAAAATCATAAGCGACCATTGCGGGATAACGCCGCTTTCCACTAACCCGATATAAAACGCGTCTTCTTCCAAGTAGAACCAGTTATGCTCCAAAATCAAATTCCCAAATTTCGCCCACAGGGTAATGAGTGCAAGCCCGACGGCAGACTTCCAGCAGTTTTTCATTTTCAAGCGCACTTTACCGCTCGTCAAATTCAAAACACCCCAAGCAAGTTCAACGCCGTGGAAGAACATAGTCTGCACCGCTTGATAGCACCACGGCTCGCCGCTACCGATGCTCGCAGGATACGAAAGATACATAAGCGGACCAACGATTGCAAGCACACTCACGGGTTCAAGAAACTTTTCAAACTTTTTATTAAATTGCGTAAATGCAATCACAGGACACATCACCGTGCACAAATGGAAAGGCAGTTTATCAATTTCCATTCCGCCGTACACAAAATCGTGCACAAAAAAGTCGGAAACGTACGAAACGACCAAAGCATACGCTAAAAAGCGCAAAACCTTGTCTTTTGCTTGCATCTTTTTGTCTTTGATGAAATACGCGGTCAACGCAATTCCGCCGAAAATCAGCACCAAATAAACGATATGGGGGATGGAAAACGCCGTAATGGAAATCCCCGTGTTAAAATACGAATCGCTAAATATCTTAAAAAACAAATCTCTCATATCAATTTCTACCTACCGTATTTTTAATTTCTTCAAACTTATTTCTTAATTTTGAGTACCATCGCTCTTCTTCAGGGAAATGGAGTTCATAAATCGCCAACCCAACGAATAATACGCTCAATCCAACTATGCCCATGAGGATAGGCGAAAGCCAAGGCATAGACGGGAACGGGCTATAGAGTAAATACATAGCGTTCACTTCAGGTAAACCGCAAACTTTATACAGCCAGTTCGCAAATAAACCGTCCAAAATAAACAAGATTAACCCGAGTGCAACGCTTAACGTATTCGCTACGCGTATTTGCATAAAATTACCTACGCGCATATAAATACAACCGATTAAAAGTGTCGAATGGCTCAATAACCCTTTAAATACATTCCAATCGGCGAGCGTAGGCGTGCTAACGTAGTTTTCGTTG
>JAZSMB010000048.1:0-2698 GCA_045535685.1 Candidatus Scatosoma sp. | reverse complement strand
CCGACTTAAAAATCTCCGCGCGATAGACTTTGCGGCGAAGCTACGAGCGAAGAGAGTAATCTCGTCTTCTGCTTTTTTCAGGGTGTCCTTTTTTTGGCGTAAAATCGAGCCGCTCGCGCTCGTGAATTATCACGAGTGACGCTCGCTGTGCTCGCTATTCCGTCGCAAGCTCCTTACGCGCGAGTGCCGTCTGCAAGGGACGACCAATGAAAGGGCGAAAGCATATCGGCGGCGCGAAGCTTTGCCGCAAAGCGGCAAGCTCTCGTCTTCTGCGCCGTTTACCGCACGAGCAATCGTCCGCTGGGCGTCCTTTTTTTGGCGTAAAATCGAGCCGCTCGGTTTCGTGAATTGTCACGAGGGACGCTCGATTTTCTCGCGCTCCCGATGTAAAAGTCACAAAAGAAACATCAAAATCAAGTACGGCTTAAATGCTTGACAAATGAGGGAAGTAGTGCTATAATGACTAAAAAGAATAGCGAGGGGCCAGCTGACTGAAGGGGATGTTGGTCCTTTATTTCTTTACATATAGGTGTATTTATGTTTCGAAAAAAGAAATTTGCATTATCCACCACGCAAATCATTTTGATCAGTTTTCTAATAACGATACTGCTTGGCAGTTTGCTTTTAGTATTGCCGATTAGCTCTTCAAGCGGTAAATCCGTTCCGTATATCGACGCATTGTTTACCGCTACTACGTCGACTTGCGTTACGGGGCTTGTGACCTTACCGACCTTTTCCACTTGGAGTATTTTTGGGCAAGCCGTCATTTTGCTTTTGATTCAAATTGGCGGACTTGGCGTTATTACTATTATGTCGGGTTTTATGATAATGCTCCACAAAAAAATGGGGATAGGGGATCGGTTGTTGATTCAAGACGCGTTCAACTTGAATACAATGGCAGGGGTTACTAAATTCATAAAGAGCGTATTGCTCGGTACGCTGGTCATTGAAGGACTTGGCGCGGTGCTGTATTCGTTTGTTTTTATCCCCGATTTCGGCGCAAAGGGGATTTGGATAGCCGTTTTTAACTCTATATCCGCTTTTTGTAATGCAGGAATTGATATTATAGGCGACAGTAGCTTGTATCTATACGCAACGAATCCGTTGATCAATATTGTGACGTCGTTTTTGATTGTTCTTGGTGGTATAGGGTATATTGTTTGGTGGGACGTGATTCGGGTATTAAAAACTCGTACGGCACGAAACAAAAAGATATTCAGGCGTTTAACCTTGCATAGCAAAATTGCGATTATGGCGACGCTTTGTTTGATAGTTGGCGGTGCGGCGCTTATCTTCTTCTCTGAATATAGCAATCCGAATACGATTGGGGATATGTCGCTGTGGGATAAAATACAGGTATCCTTATTTCAATCGGTAACAACGAGAACGGCAGGCTTTGCAACGATTCCGCAAGAGCATTTGACAGGTGCGGCAACCGTTGTTTCAATCATTTTAATGTTTATCGGCGGTTCGCCCGTTGGCACAGCGGGCGGGATTAAAACGGTGACGCTGATTGTTTTGCTTTCTTCTGCTTTTTCGACTGTTCGCAATAAAAGCCAAACAACCGTTTTTAACCGCGCGTTATCAAGCGATTCCATTCGCAAGGCAATCGCCGTGGCGATGATGTTTATGATCGTCACACTTACGTCTATTATTTTATTAGCATTAGCAACCGAAGCGTCTATCATCGACGTAATTTATGAATCCGTGAGCGCAACGGCTACGGTGGGACTGTCTAGGAACTTTACGGCAAGCCTAAACTCAATGGGAAAAATTATCATTATTGCGACGATGTATTTTGGAAGAGTAGGGCCTATTTCATTGGCGGTTGCGCTTGGCAGCAAAAATGAAAGTCAAAACGTTATTTCCGTGCCCACGGAAGAAATAAATATCGGTTAAAGGAGATTTTATGAAAGCGAAAAAAACATATGCGGTCTTTGGTTTAGGAAGATATGGCGCTGCGGTAGCAAGAGAGCTTGTAGAAAACGGCATGGAAGTGATTGCGGTAGATAGCGAGCAGAAAATCGTCAACGACGCAGCGGCGTATTTGCCTATTTGTAAATGCGCCGACGTAAGCGACGCAGAGGTGATTTCGCGGCTTGGGATCGGCAGCGTAGATACGGTCATCGTTTGTATGGCGAGTAATTTGGGAGCGAGCGTTATGGCTGTCACGCTTTGCAAGCAAGCCGGCGTTAAGACGGTTATAGCCAAATGTGCGAACGAAATGCAACAAAAAATTTTACTTCGTGTGGGAGCGGATCAAGTGGTTTTTCCGGAAAATGAATCTGGGATTCGTCTTGCGAAAAATTTATTGAGCTCGGGATTTATTGATATGATTTCTTTGTCAAAAGACGTATCTATCGTTGAAATTGACGTAAAGAAGGAGTGGCTTGGGAAGAACCTTGTCGAGTTAAACCTCCGCAAAAAACATGGGATTAACGTCGTAGCGATAAAAAAAGGTGAAATTGTCAGCGTGGATATTAACCCCGAACAAAAGCTTGATCAGGAAACGACGTTAATTATTATTGCAAATACTGCAAAATTGGAAAAATTAAAATAAATTCATTGGCAAAGACGATAAAAACGTATTTATAAAGCGTATTTCTTGTCTAAAAAATAGAATTTGGCGGGGGCAGGTACGCGTTGAATTGGAAAAACACTAAAAAAATGCTTTTTCTTACAAATCATGGCGTTATGT
>JAZSMB010000188.1:0-2705 GCA_045535685.1 Candidatus Scatosoma sp. | reverse complement strand
CTCAAGCCTTATAAACGGTCCTTTTCCGTTTATTGCCGTTTCCGTTTTGTATAAAACCTTAACGTTTATACGGGATGTATCGGTTATTTCGGAAAAATCACAGCTGACGCCTGCGCGCGTGGCAAGCGCGGTGATATGCGCGGTGGACAGCGTTTGCAGGGCGTTCAGCAATTTTTGTTCGTCGCCGCTCAATGCAATTTCGCGTTTTTTCAGCGTCCCGTCGATACCGAATTTTTCTAAAACGTCTTTCGCCGTTTCCGTTAAATACGCGCCTTGTTTGATGAGCGCGTTGCAACCTGCGCCCGCTAAAACGCCAACCGAATAGGGCAAAGCGAATATTTTTTTATTGTATTTTTGCGCGTATTTTGCCGTAATTAACGCGCCGCTTTTTTCCGCCGCACCCAGTACCAGCGTCCCTTCGCTCAGCAACGCGAGCAGTTTGTTTCTATACTCGTAAGAAAAACTCATTACGGGGGTATCGTAGGGGTGGGGAGAAAGAATTAAGCCGTTTTCCGCTACTTTTTTAAGCAAGGGTAAGTTGGTTTGCGGAATGGCGGAAAAACCGCCTGCAAGCACGCAAATGATTTTGCCTTCTACCAAAAGTGCGCTTTCGATGGCTACGCTGTCCCCGCCGTCCGCCGTGCCTGTGACGACGGTAAACGCGCTTGCGATGCCTTTTACGATTTCCGCACCCGTTTTTAACGCCGATATCGGTGTTCTGCGCGAGCCTACTACCGTAAATTTTCGGCTTTTTAGCAGGGAAATATCCCCTACTGCTTGCAAAATTTGGGGCGCGTCGGAAAGCGTTTTCCACTCGCTTGGATACGCGCTGTTTTCTATGCGGATCGTTTGGATTTTATCTTGCGAAAATTGCATTTATCTCCCCTTTTAATCGTAATCGGAAAGGCTTGCACCGTAGGTGCGGTAGGAAACCGCTTCGTACACGTGGTCGGGGGTTATCTCTTCGCAAAGCTCTAAATCGGCGATCGTGCGCGCTACTTTTAATATACGCGAACGTGCGCGTGCGGATAAGTGCAAACTTTCGAACGCCTCTTTTAAGACGCTTTCGCATTCGGGAGAAAGACGGCAATATTGACGGGTTTCTTTTTCCGTCATTTCTGCATTCGTCGCAACCCTGCTACCCTCAAAACGCAAGCGCTGTACCTTTCTTGCCGCGTCCGTGCGTGCTTTGACAGCCGCGCTCGTTTCTTCTTGCGTTTCCGAGACCAAATCGTCGTATTCGACGCCGTCTACTTCTACTTGAATGTCGATTCTATCCAGAAGCGGACCGGAAATTCTTGCACGATAACGGCGAATATCGTTGGGGGTGCAAGTGCAACGGCGTTTGTTGCTGCCGTAGTTACCGCAAGGGCAAGGGTTCATACTCGCGCAAAGCATAAACGACGCGGGATAGGTGACCGTGCCGCCTGCGCGGGAGATCGTGATTACGCCGTCTTCCAGCGGTTGACGAAGCGATTCTAATGCAGAGCGTTTATACTCGGGCAGTTCGTCTAAAAACAATACGCCGCCGTGGGCAAGGGAAATTTCGCCCGGATGGACGGTTTTGTTGCCGCCGCCGCACAAGGATACGGTGGTTGCCGTGTGGTGCGGACTTCTAAACGGGCGTTCGGTGACGATGCCTTTATCGCCAAGCGTGCCGGCAACTGAGTGGATTTTGGTAATTTCCAACGCCTCGTCGAACGACATATCGGGAAGAATACCGGGTACGGCTCTTGCCAGCATGGTTTTACCGCTGCCAGGAGGGCCGACGAATAAGACGTTATGTCCGCCTGCAACCGCTACTTCTAAAGCGCGTTTGGCGATGGGTTGGCCTTTGACGAAAGCCAAGTCGTGCGAGCGTTGTTTTTGCGTATTTTCCCCATCAAACAAGGCGGTAGGGACTTTTTCCAGCGGACAAAGCGCGGATAAATGATCCACTACTTCTTTTAAGTTCTTCGCGGCGTACACTTCGACGCCGTGGATATAGCCCGCCTCGTTTTTGTTATCAAACGGCACGATGAATTTTTTAAAGCCTTTATCGCGCGCGGAGATAATGGACGGGAGTACGCCGTTGACGGGGCGTAAATCGCCGTTGAGCGCAAGTTCGCCAAGAAAGATAATGCCGTCCACGTCCGCTTGTAAAGAACCGTAAGCAAGAAGCAAGCTTATCGCTACGGGTAAGTCGAAGGACGAGCCTTCTTTTTTTACGTACGCGGGTGCGAGATTGACGGTGATTTTATGCACGGGGAATTCGAGCGCGCTGTTTTTAATAGCGCTCCTTACACGCTCTTTCGATTCTTTAACGGCGGTATCGGGCAAGCCGACGATATCGTAGGAAGGCATTCCGCGAGAAACGTCCGTTTCTACGGTCACGCAAACCCCTTCTAAGCCGGAAAGCGCGTAGCTTTGTACCTTTGCTATCATACCCTATCTCCTTTGTGCACAGTTTGGATATCCTTGTCGGTTTTTATCGAAAAAATACGAAAAAACGCTACATTATATATATCCACTTTCTATTGTACCCTAAATATACGAAAAAGTAAACAAAATTGCAACAGTTTTTTTGTAAAAAGATAAAAAAGCGTAAGTGAGTGAAAGTGAATTGGCTTGCGTTCTCGTGCAATGTAATGCGAGCATTGCACTCGGTCACCGCAAACGCGGGCATGTGCGTTTGCTCATCTCGCCCCTAAAAAGCATTATCAATG
>JAZSMB010000111.1:0-11117 GCA_045535685.1 Candidatus Scatosoma sp. | reverse complement strand
ACCGCTTGGCCTCCGACTTTACTCGCCGCGTTCATTCTGCGCACAGGCAAACGCCAAATAGCGGACGAGGACGAATAGCCTTTTTACGCACCCAACCACTCTTTTTCCGTTTTAGAAAGTCCCTTACTTTTCTCGCGCTGGATACAAACGTACGCCTGATGAAAAAGCGGCATCTTTTCAAACGTAAACGAAAAAGTCTGTTCGGTAATCCCCTCGCCTGCAAATAGTTCGGTTAGTTTTTTGATCAACCTGCCTTGCAAACGAAAATATTTCCGCTCGCAAAATGCAGAAGCTTGTCCGCTCACGCTTTGAGCGGGCCGAGAAACGCCGCGTTTCATTTTTCGGCGCTTGCCAAAATACCGCATTTGCACCAACATTTTTTCGCCGTCGCTCAATTTCTTTAACACGCGATCCACGCACCCTTTCAGCCAAACCAAATTCCGCTTTTCTACAATTTGCCCCGCAATGTATTCCGCCAGCTTGTCCGCATTCATATTCCCCCGATAGGATAACACCGCCTTATTCAAAATATGATCTTCATAATCTTTTTCTACCGTTTTCAAAAACGGATACACGTATAAAATCGCTTTCACGTACCCTTTCAAAATCCGTCACCTCACTCCACGAACTCCGCGCTTTTATTTACGCTACGCATTATGTCACACCTTTTCCCTTTTTTCAACCCTACCCTGCCACTTTTTTAAACAAAATGCGAACATTTGTTCGCATTTACACGCAAAATTTATCGTTAAATATGCCAACGTAGTGCCTATTTTAGCCATTTTTGCGAAAATTTCCCATTTTTCTCCTACGATTGCAAAGAGCGGAGTAAAAACGGAAAAAACGCAACTTTTTTTCGCTTAACCATTGCTTTTTTCACTCAATCGTGTTATAATAAAAGAGTATGAGAAGAAATAGATTAAAAACGGTATCTTTGCTTTGTTTTACCGCGTCGGTTTTGACCTGCGCGGCGTTACCGTTTGCAAATATTGCAACCAGCGCACAAGCACAAACCGACCGTTTGGTAGCCCCTATTTCTTACGAGCAATATCTACCCTTAAGCGAACCGTCGGATATCGCGATTTGCGAAGATTATACGGCGATTGCAGACGGAAATTTAATCTATATCTACGACCGCGCGGATAACGAATATCGCACCGTTTATATCTACGACCGCGCGGATAACGAATATCGCACCGTTCCTTTCTCCTCAAGTTTGATTACGAAAATTCAATTTGACGAAAACGACGATTTATACGCACTCGATTCGCTCATGGATTTTTACAAAATCGACGTAAAAAGCGGCGCGGTATCCCCCGTTTCCGCTTTGCAATGCACGGCGTTTTTGATTGACGGCGATAACTTGTTTTATACAACGTCCACGGGCGACAACAGCCAACTGTTCAAAACCCAGCTTTCCAACCCCGATAAATCGACGGCGGAAAAGTTAGGCAACCTTTCCGGCTCGCCCGCACTCGCCTTTTGGGAAAACGAGTTATATTTCACGGACGAAAGTTTCATTACGCATTTATATAAAATCAACCCCGACACAAAGCAAACAGCAGAAGTGGGAGAATTCTCAAACGAAATCGACGCAATGGCGATTGCCGGTGGCGAGCTTGCTTGTGTTTTCAAGCAAGATTCCGCCGTGAATTTTTGCACGTATCCGCTGGTGGAACTTTCGGGTAACACCCCCATCGACCGCGTGGAAGGTCAATTTTCTGCGGTGACGGCGTTCGACGGTTTATTCTACACAATCGAAGGCGCAATCGTTAAACAATACTCGACGAAAATGCAAGGCTTTACCGATTTTGAAATTTGTTCTTCGTCGGATAGTAAGCACCGATTCAGCGGCGCGACCGCTACCTATTTAAGCGGCGAAACATTATATATCGCGGACGCAGGCAATAGCCGTATTTGCGTTTACGATACGCAAACGCAAACGTTTAAAAACCCCGTCGTCTTAGACATGCCCCCTTCGTTTTTGAGTGCGGACGAAAAAACGCTGCTTGTGGCAAGCAACGACCGCGTGGAAATAATCGATTTATACAACCCGACTGTCCCTGCCGCAACGCTGCATAATTTCCACGGCGAAATCGTGGGCGCAGCCAACGTTTACGGCAAATACTATTTGGCAACCAGCGCAAATTATTTCTATGCAATTTCGCAAAACGATTTAGGCGAATGGACGATGGAACAATGCAAAAAAACGTCCACCCGCTATCCCAAACAACTGGTTGCGGACGCGTACGGCATGCTGTACGTACATTCGGGCAACGATATCTACCGTTTTAGCGAAGAAACGCTGATGCAAGCCAGCGAAGCGGGCGAAGAAGTTATTTCCGCCTTGCCTACGGATATCACGCAAATTGCCGTCGATTATCATCAGACGGTTTACGCACTTTCCGCAAACGCCATTCATCGTTTTGTCGGCGACGCGTCTACTACGACCACGTTCGAAACGCCGCTCGTTTACTATGCAAACGGACAAACGCCAACCGTAAACGCGTTTGCGTTCGGTATCGAAGAAAACCAAACGTACGTGCTTTGCGACAACAGCTATTTGCTTGTGAGCGAACGCTTGAACCTGCCCACCGTCAAAACGATTGCGGTAGGTAACGCCGACGAAAAAGTATTTGAAAATGCAAGCGCAGAATTTGCCGTCGTTCAAACGAGTGTAAACGCACTCCTCGTTGAATTTGATATCACGCTTTTGCAAAACGCGGAAGTATTCCCTTACGTAGCCTACGAGCGCAGCGTAGAACAAAAGACTGCGCTGAAAATCGGGCAAGCGGACGGATATACGCTCCTTGCATATTTCGACCAAGCGCAAAACGCTTATCGTACCTATTTAACGCGCACCGAGTATTGCAGCGATTTACCCGCTGACGAATACCACGTAGAATACGACGAAGCCGACCGCAAAATCGGGTATATTACCAACGCGCTTCCGCTCTATAAATTCCCCTACTTGACCGACCTTTTGGTAAGCTTCGACCTGCCTCGCGGCGGACAAGTAACTTTGCTTGGAGAGATTAGCGAATTAGACCACGCGTATTACCACGTGTCGTTCTTAGACGAAAACGGAGTAGAACATTTTGGCTACGTACCCCAAGCGTACGTTAACGATTTTAACGGTTTGCCCCCGCAAAGCGAGTTACATCAAACGGGCGCAACCGAAAGTGATACCGACGCCGTGTGGCGGCTGGCTTATCTTTTACTTGGATTTGGCGCAATTTGCGTTTTAATCGACTTTTTAATACTTCGCAAAAAAGGAGGAAACGATTGATGAGTGATTATCACAGTACGCCGAGCGTAGATCCGCTACGACGTGAAATCGGCGTTTGCCCTTTTTTGATAAGGAAACCGCGCACCTTTTAACCGTCCAAGCGGATACTACGCCTTTTTAAGCAAAAACTAAAAAAGGTAGAGTATCGTTATGAAAGAAAAGATTTTTGAATATTTAAACGTACAAGATTACGAAAACGCCGCTACGCTGGCAAGTAAATGCACCAGCGAAGAATTAGCGGCGGTTTTGCGTGAAATGCAAAAGCAGGATATCCCTGCTTTTTGTCGCGCGCTCCCTTCGGATACGCTTGCGGAAACGCTCGTGCTTTTGGATAGCGATTTGCAAGAAGACGTCATCAACGGCTTGCGCGAAGACGAACTGAACAAAGTACTCGACGAGATGTCGGTGGACGAAACCATCGAGATCATCGAAGACATGCCCCAAGAAATCGTTCGAAGAATTGCGGAAAGCGAAGAAATCGTACAGCTTTTGACCGATCGGAAATTTTCCGTGTTAAAACCGCTCGTTGCGTCCATGAACGCAATCGACCTTGCCAAGGTGTTTGAAGAAATTCCCACCGAAAGCGATTTGCCCGTGCTGTTCCGTATTCTTCCAAAAGACCTCGCCGCGGAAACGTTCGTGGAAATGGACGCCGACTTAAAAGAGCAACTCCTTTATAAGCTCAACGATAAAGAACTTCGCGCGGTCATGGACGAGTTATTCTTGGACGACACCGTCGATTTAATCGAAGAAATGCCGGCGAGCGTCGTTAAGCGGGTTTTGGCGCAGAGTGATAAAGAAACGCGGGCGTATATCAACGAAATTTTGAAATATCCCAAAGACAGCGTAGGGAGCATTATGACCATAGAGTTCGTTGCGCTGAAAAAGGATATGACGGTCGAAGAAGCGTTTGAGCGGATCCGCAAAACCGCAATCGATAAAGAAACCATCTATACCTGCTACGTGGTAAGCGCAAGCAACCATCTACTCGGTTTGGTGACGGCAAAAGATTTGATGCTCGCTAAAAAATCGGCGAAAATCGAAACGATTATGAACGAGAACGTCATCTACGCCTACACGCAAGACGACAAAGAAGAGGCGGCGCAAAAAATTTCCGATTACGGGTTTTTGGCACTCCCCGTCGTGGATAGGGAAATGCGGCTTGTGGGTATCGTTACCGTTGACGACGCAATGACCGTCTTGGAAGAAGAAAATACCGAAGACATCGCCAAAATGGCGGCTGTCGTGCCGACGGATAAACCGTATCTGAAAACGAGCGTTTGGCGCATCTGCTTAAACCGCCTGCCTTGGCTGTTGGTGTTGTTGATTTCTTCCACTTTATCCGGGCTGGTTATCTCGGCAAACGACAAAGTGTTCAACAGCATAACCTACGGTATCGTTTTAACCGCTTGCACGCCCATGCTGATGGGTACGGGCGGTAACGCCGGCTCGCAAGCGTCCGCGATGATTATCCGCGGTCTTGCGCTGGGCGAAGTGAAATTTGCCGATTTTTGGAAGGTCGTTTGGCGGGAAATCCGCGTGTCCGTATTGCTGGGCGGAATTTTATCGATTGCCAGCTTTGCAAAAGTAATGCTCATCGACGGACTGTACGCTACGCCCAACGGTTGGCTGGTCGCACTCGTCGTTGCAATTGCGATGTTTGCCACCGTCGTGATTGCAAAACTCATCGGCGCGGCATTGCCCTTGCTTGCGAAAAAGTGTAAATTAGACCCTGCGGTGGTCGCGTCCCCTTTCATCACCACGATCGTGGACGTCGTTTCGCTGTCTTTGTGCTGTTTGTTCGCAGGGCTTTTGCTCGGACTGATTTAATCGCTTGTAAACGCAAAAAACACCTCGTACGAGGTGTTTTTTTGTTTTTCTTTTTTTATTTTATCAATCAAATAATCCGCTCGTCAAATACCTGCCCCCGCCGTCGGGGAAAATCACGACGATATTTTTGCCCGCGTTTTCTTTTCTTAAAGCAAGTTCTACCGCCGCGCAAAGCGCCGCGCCCGACGAAATGCCCACGTATGCATTTTCTATCTCCATCGCCGTTTTCGCCCATTGAAACGCGTCACGATCCGATACGCAAACGACTTCGTCGATGATACTCCTATCCAAAATACTCGGTACGAAGTTTGCGCCGATGCCCTGTATGCCGTGTGCCCCTGCGTATCCTTTGGAAAGCAGCGGCGAGCTCTGCGGTTCTACCGCCACCACGCGCAACGCAGGATTTACCTCTTTTAAGTATCTGCCCGTACCCGTTATCGTACCGCCCGTACCCACGCCGCATACCAAAATATCGATTTGCGGGCATTGACGGGCAATTTCTCTGCCTGTCGAGTGATAATGCGCCTGCGCGTTTGCAGGGTTGTCAAATTGCCCGATATACACGCAATTTGGCATATGCTCCGCAAGCGTTTGCGCGTATTCGACCGCGCCTTGCATACCCTTTTTTCCGTTCGTCAATATCAATTCTGCGCCGTACGTTTTTAAGAGCGTTTGCCGTTCTATACTCATCGTTTCGGGCATTACGATCACCGCTTTATAACCGCGCGATTTGGCTACAAGCGCAAGCCCGATCCCCGTGTTTCCGCTCGTCGCCTCGACCACGGTACCCCCGTTTTGCAATTTTCCGCTTATTTCCGCGTCGTTGACCATCGCCACCGCCGCCCGATCTTTGATCGAACCGCCCGCGTTTTGCCACTCGGCTTTGGCGTAAAGATTTGCTTGCAAACGGTACGCATTTTCAATATTTTTCAACGCAAGCAAGGGGGTGTTCCCTACTTGTTGTTCCGCTTGTTCAAAATTCGGGCGTTCGCATAAAAATAAGAGTTCCGCTGCGCTACGTACCAAAACGTTCGCGCCGTTTTCTTTTAAAAATAGTTCGTCTTTGAACCCCCAAGTAACGGACGCGCAATCTACCCCTGCGTTTTTCGCCGTTTGAATATCCACTTCGCTGTCCCCTACGTACAGCGTGGTTTTTTTATCCGCACCCAGCTTTTGCATGACGGCAAGCAGCATATCGGGCGCGGGTTTTTTGCGTATACCCGCGCTTTCGTTTTCGCCCATGCTTTCTTGCAATAAACGGTCAAAGTATTGCCTTGCAAGCCTTTGCGTGGCAAAGTCGGCTTTATTCGATACCACCGCCGTTTTGATCCCTTTTAATTTGAGTGCTTTCAGCAAAGGCAAAATACCGTTATACGGGCGCGTATGATCAACGCAACGTTCCGCGTAAAAATCTTTAAACGCCTGCAAAATATCTAAAAAGAGCGGATGGTCGTCTATCCCCACCGCCCTTTGCATCAGCTTGACAATTCCGTTACCGATGAACGATTTTACTTCGTCTTTCGTGCGGATTTTAAGCGAATACTTTTCTAGCGCGTAATTGACCGCACTCGTCAAATCGTCGAGCGTATCGAGTAGCGTTCCGTCTAAATCGAAGATAATCGTTTGATACATGGTAGCCCCGTTTTAATGTTTTTATTATAAAACCGACTTGATTGCAGCGATTGCTTCCGCGCGGTTTTGGCTGTCCGTTTTAACGTAAATGGACGAAACGTAGTTGCGCGTAGTACCTTCTGAAAGTTTGAGTGCGGACGAAATTTGACGGTTGGTAAACCCTTCGTACATCATCAGCGCAATTTCGATTTCTCTATCCGAAAGCGGGAAAGCGCGCGAAAGCTTAATTTCTCTATCCGTCGTCACGTTTTTCGCCGCGCTTGCAATGCGTTGCGCGATTTTCGCGGGCAAAATCGTATCCCCTTCGTACGCGTTTTTAATCGCATTCAAAAGCGCATTTGCGCCCGTATCTTTGAGCAGATACCCACTCGCGCCGTGGTTGATGGCGTTTAAGATATAATCGCTGTCGTCGAACGTGGTTAAAATGAGTATTTTCACGTCGGGATAGTCGGCTTTGATATGCTTGGTCGCCACTACGCCGCTCATATTTGGCATACGGATATCCATGAGGACGACGTCGGGTCGCAGTTGCGCGGTTTTACGCACGGCGTCTTCGCCGTCCACGGCAAGCCCCACTACTTGAATTTCCTCGTCGGTGGATAATACGTTTTTTAATTCTAAAGCAAGCTCCACTTGGTCGTCCGTAATCAGCACACGGATATTACGTTTTGCCATAATTTTCTCCTTTTTTTGAAACGTTGATTATTCGAGCTTCGTATCAATGGGCAAAGTAATTTCCAGTTCGAACCCTTCGTCCATTTCCGAGTGGAACGCCACCGTCCCACCGAGGGATTTGGCTCTGTCTTTCATGCCCGTAAGCCCAAACCCGATGGATAAATCGTTTAACTCCACACCCTTTCCGTTATCCGACAACAGAAAACGAATGGCGTTATTTTCTCGTTTGAGTTCGCACCAAAACGCCGTTGCGTTACCGTGGCGAAGTCCGTTGGAAATGCCTTCTTTGAGGGTATTGCAAAGGAAACGGTGTTTTGCCGAAGAAACCTGCATTTCTTCGATTTCGCTGCGAATGGTAATGCCCGTGCCGTCCGTTGACTCGTGAATAATTTGTTCGAGCGCAGCTTTGAGCGTTTTCGTTTGTTTTCTGTCCGAAAGCACGTGCACGCTGTCGCGCAATTCTTCTAAGGCGTGTTTGGCTTGCAGATTTGCCGCGATAATTTTACTTTTCGCTTGCTTGGGATCGCGGTCGATCATCCATTTTGCCGATTCCGTTTGCATAATTACCGTCGTAAGCGAGTGTCCCGCCGTATCGTGAATGTCTTTCGCGATGCGCTGGCGTTCTTCCATCGCCGTCATTTCCGCTACTACTTCGTACGCTTTTTCGAGTTTTTGTTTACTGTCCATCAGTTCTTCCATCGCTTTATCCAAGCGTACGAACTGGTTATAAAAGGCGAGTGCGATTTGCACGATGATAAAGTGCACGATCAACACGAATACCGAGCTTGCCGTGCGCGTAAGTAACGTTAATATTTTTGGCAGATCGGACAACAACATATAATTTTGCAATATATACCCGCTTATATACAGCCCGACGGCAAAAATGAATAAAAGCAGCGCGCGACCTTTCTTTTCTAAACCGATATAATACTCGGTTAAAACGAGAATATACACGAACATTGCCGCCGTAGAGTTGGTAATGAGCGCGAACAAACACGCCGTCAACGCTTCTAAGACGTATAAGCTGTAGCGCAGACCGTTTTTGCGGCGACTGGCGATGAGTTTCGTGATTTGGGTAAATAAGAGTATGGCCGTCATGGTTAGCAAGGGAATCAGCGTGCGCCAACCGTTGGTATACGTTTCTTTTTCCAAATCGTCCACGTGTTGCATAATCATAAGCGCGAGCGCCACGCAAAGAATGACGAAAATTAAACAACGGCAAAAAAAGGTGAATTTCGCACGGTCGCGTAAATTATATTTATCAAAAACGCGCGAAAAGTAAAACGTACCCCTTTTACGTTTTTCACTTTGCGGTTTGTTATTCGTTTGTTTATGCCCGCGAGCGTTTTTCATCGGTTGCTCCTTATATCTTCGCTGCTTTTAGCCGTTCGTAGAATTTAAAAAGAGTTTATTTTCGTCTATTCGTTCGAGTTTTCCACTCTCGTAATAATCGTAAACCTTACCGTTTGCATAGATCAAGTGATTGCCCAAAAGAACGTTATGGAAACGGCATAAATACGCGAGTTTTTGCGTTGCTTCGTCGTCGGCAGGCGACGGTTTTTCTTGACCGAACGGGTGGTTATGCACGAGTACGATTCCCGACGGGTGCACGTCGACAATCAATCTTGTCAACGCCTCTATATCCAACAATACGCGTCCGTCGTCGTTGGACGTATAGCGACAACGGCGGAAAATTCTGCCCTGCCCGTCCAAGCAATAAACGTCCAGCACCTCTAAGCGTATTCTCTCGTACGCTTTACGGACGAATTCGACAAATTGCCCGCGTTCGTACGTTTGCGGGAATTCCTGCTCGCGCGAAACGGATAAACGGTATTCCTCGCATAACTTGGATAAGCACGCAAGGAGCGCGGCGGTACTTTTGCCTACGCCTTTTACGCGTTGAATTTCACTCGGGCTCGCGGCGATGAGGCGCGAAAGACTGCCAAACTCGGCAAGTAAGCGGTGTGCTAAATCGTTGGTGTTGCGGCGAGGAATGGCGTAGCATAAAAACATTTCCAGATATTCGTGTTCACAGCAAACGCCTTTTATCACTTTATCCATCAATCTTTGTCTATGTCCGTCATGCGTATGATCTGCCATATTCGCCTACCTTTCGTATCCTTCTTGCTATATTGTAACATACTTTCTTTGAAAAGTCAAAGGGAGAGAAAAAAAATTATATTTTTTTATGCTTTCCCTATTATTTTCTTTACCTATAGCCAAAAAAAGTGTATAATGATAGTATATGCAACAAGGAAGTGATGCTGATGAAACACGTTATGGATAAGTATTTTGACGAAATCGTGCAAGCGAGTGTGGATTTAATCCGCTTTGATTCTTCGCGCAAGGACGCGGAAGGCGAAAACGGAGAATTTCCGTTCGGCAAGGAAACCGCCGATTGCTTGGCGTATTTTTTGAATTTGGCGGACAGTTTCGGTTTTGAAACGCATAACTACGATAACTACGTAGGCGAAGTGGTGTTCGGGCAAGGGGAAGATTTTGCGATTTTAGCGCATTTGGACGTCGTGCCTGCCGGGAACGGTTGGAAATATCCTCCCTTTGGCGGCGTGATCAATGACGATATCTCCGACGGCGGTGTGACGGGCAGAAAAATTTGGGGGCGCGGCGCACTCGACGATAAAACCCCCGCGGTCGTTTGTTTGTATGCGCTCAAAGCACTCAAGGACGAGGGATTTACGCCCAAACGCACGATTAAGTTAATCGTGGGCTGTAACGAAGAAAGCGGTTGGGAATGCATTGCGCATTATAACAAAGTAGCAAAAATGCCCGACGAAGGGTTTACGCCCGACAGCAATTTCCCCGTTATCTACGCGGAGAAAGGAATTTTGCATTTTACCGCGCGTTTTTTAATAAACGACGCACCCATGTCTGCGTTGAATGCAGGAAAAGCGGCAAATATGGTATGCGATAGCGCCACCGCGATTTTAACGAGAGTGAGCGAACACGCGCTTGTGGGATATGAAAATAACATTGACGGAACTACCCTTTCGTACGACAACACGCCCGCCGTTTTACGCGTACAAGGTAAGTCGGCGCACGGCTCAACTCCGCACTTAGGGGCGAATGCACTCGAAGCGTTGATGGCGTTTTTAGCGAGCGTGAACGACGATTGTAAATTTGCTTACGAGATTTTGTTTGAGGACGTTTTGGGCTTAAAAACGCTGTGTGACGAAACGGGATTTTTGACGATGTCGCCCAACGTGGCTACGTTTAAAGACGGCGTTTTGGCGATCACGACGGATATTCGTTTCCCTGCGACGTTTGCCAAAGAAACGGTTTTGGAACAGCTCGAAAAGGCAGGTGTTGAATACGTTGTCGAACACGCGCAATCTCCCCTTTACAACGATCCCGACGGTAAGTTGATTTCTACGCTTGCGAAAGTGTATAACGACGCGACAGGCAAGGATACCAAACCCATCGCCATCGGCGGCGGTACGTACGCAAGAGCACTCAAATGCGGTTGCGGCTTCGGACCGGAAGAAGACGGCGAAGAGATGACCATTCATCAACCTAACGAATACGTGACGTTTAATAAAATTCGGTTTATGGGTAAAATTTATTACGACGCGATTAAGCAGCTCACCAAACCCAAAACCATCCGTATCGGCTGGGTAAAAGTAAAAAAGAGCAAATAAGATATTTCAATCAATAAAAACCCCACTCGCTTGAC
>JAZSMB010000179.1:0-8636 GCA_045535685.1 Candidatus Scatosoma sp. | reverse complement strand
TCGGCGCAAGCTGGGGGGAATTTCCCTTCTTCATTGATGAGTTGTACAACGGGAAGTCCGTAGCGAACGCCCACTTTATAGTCGTCCTCACCAAACGCAGGCGCGATGTGTACGACGCCCGTACCGTCGGAGAGCGTGACGTAGGTATCGCAAGTGACGAAATGCGCCTTTTCGCGATATTTGAATACTTCTTTGCCAAACGGATACAAAGGTTCGTATTCGGTGTATTCGTATTCTTTCCCTTTTTTAACGGAAAGTACTTGATACCCTTCTTCGCCGAGTACCGATTGCAAAAGTCCTTGCGCGAGTACGTACTTTTCGCCGTTTTCGTCCATTTGCACTTCTACGTAGTCGTATTCGGGATGCATACAAAGCGCGACGTTGGACGGCAGCGTCCAAGGCGTGGTCGTCCAAGCGAGAATGTATTTATTTTCTTCCCCTTTAACCGCGAATTTCACGAATGCGGTCGTTTGTTTTACGTCTTTATAGCCTTGCGCTACTTCGTGGGAAGAAAGCGCCGTTCCGCAACGGGGGCAATAGGGCACGATTTTGTGTCCTTTATATAAAAGTCCTTTTTTATGGATTTCTTTGAGCGCCCACCATTCCGATTCGATATAGTTATCGTGATAGGTGACGTAAGGGTTGTCCATATCACACCAGTAGCCTACTCTATCGGACATTTGTTTCCACTCGTTGGTGTATTGCCAAACGGACTGCTTGCATTGTTTAATAAACGGCTCGATACCGTAGCTTTCGATACCCGTTTTGCTTTCCAAACCGAGTTTTTTCTCCACTTCGAGTTCGACGGGCAAGCCGTGCGTATCCCAGCCCGCTTTTCTCAAAACGTGCTTGCCTTTCATCGTTTGATAACGCGGTACGATATCCTTCATAACGCGCGTTAAAATATGCCCGATATGCGGTTTACCGTTTGCCGTGGGCGGGCCGTCGTAAAAGGAAAATTCTTCCCCGTCCGCGCGAGAAGTCATACTCTCTTCAAAAATCTTGTTTTCGTTCCAGTACTCAACGATTTTCTTCTCTCTTTCTACGAAATTGAGCGAAGTGTCCACTTTTTTGTACATAGACATATTTTTTTCTCCTTGTTTGAGGATTTTTATAATCACTTTTTATTCTTGGGTGCTTTCTTCTTCGAAATCTTCTTCTATCGGTTCTTCGTCTGAAACGACGTCAATGCCGTCACCAAAATCAAAGAAATTGCCGTTCACCGTAATCAGCGTACCTTCTTCCCCTTTCACAACGTTAAAGAAGAGCGCTTCGGACACGAGATATTCTTTCTCTTCCCCGTCCTCCGTACGAAAGGTGACGTAATATTCGTCTACTTGCTGCTGCAACATCGGCATGGCCAGTTCGCTTTTATGATAAACGTATTTTCGCATGGATATAACTTGAGCTTGTTTGAATATGTATTCGGGTTCTGTTTCAAACAACTTTTTATATTCTTCCTCTCGTTGTTGTTTGCGAAGCAATGCCTTTTCTTTATCTTTAGGATATTGAAATTTAAAATAGAAAAATAAAATAATTCCTATTATTAACGCATAAATTCCAATACCCAAGGCAAGGATTTCAAACTCCGTCATCCATATATCTCCTATCAAAAAAATTAAGTCCGCTGTGTTTCGGAAAAAACACAACGGACTTTTAAGCCGAGTTGCTTATCAAACCACCGAACCATCATTCGTCGCAAGTTGTCACGGGTTGCGAATCCGTATTTAACTACTCGTTCCCTTTCGTCAAATCGGCTGATAAGGTGATATCTTTTACGCGCCCCTTCTTCCTTTCACCAAAGCGGAATTTCTCTGTGCGGTTTGTCGTAAAAGCGTTGTCCTTTTTTAACGCCTTTGTATTCATTTTTCAATATTATAGCACTTTTATTTTACTTTGTAAAGTAAATTCTACTCGTTTTTCAGTAAAACTTTACGTCGCTTTTAAGGGCTAACGCGGTTGATATCGCGGGGGAACATGGTTGCTTCGCGCACGTTTTTCGCGCCGAGAAGGTGCATCGTCAATCTTTCCAAGCCGATACCAAGCCCGCCGTGGGGAGGCGCGCCGTATTTGTGGAGCATGAGATACGTTTCGAATTCTTCAGGGCTCATGCCAAGTTTTTGCATCTTTTCCACTTGCGCGTTATAATCGTGAATACGTTGCCCGCCCGACGTAATTTCAAGCCCTCTAAACAGCAGGTCGAACGACAAGGTATATTCGGGATCTTCGGGATCGTCCATCGTATAGAACGGACGTTTTTTGGACGGATAATGCGTGATGAAAATGAAATCGGAATTGAATTGCTTTTTCGCGTATTTACCCAAAAGTTGTTCTTCTTCAGGGTCGAAATCTTTCATATCCGTGGGTTTATACTTAAACGTTTTCATCAAAATTTCTTTCGCTTCCATAAACTTAAGCGTGGGGATTTCCGTAATTTCGGGCACGTCCACGTGCAAAAGTTCCAGCTCGTTTTGATAATCGGTTTTCAGCAAATTCATAATGTACTTAAGCGCGCCCGTTTCCATTTGCATAATATCTTCGAAACTTTCGATAAAGCCCATTTCGAAGTCCATCGAAATATATTCGTTCAAATGGCGGGAAGTATCGTGGTGCTCCGCGCGGAATACGGGAGCAATTTCAAATACTCTTTCATATACCGCAACCAGCATTTGCTTATAAAGCTGAGGCGATTGCGCAAGCGCCACTTCTTTGCCAAAATAGTCGAGTTTGAAAAGGTTCGTACCGCCCTCTGCGCCCGCAAAGTTGATTTTCGGCGTGCGAATTTCGGTAAAGCCCTGGCTGGTCAAATATTCTCTAAAGCCCCTTGCAATCCCTTCTTGCATTTTAAAAATGGCGCGTTCTTTGGGGTTGCGTAAGGTCACGGGACGATAATCGAGCTTGGTGGACAAATCGCAGTTGACTTGCTTTTTCGTGATAACCACGGGCGGAATATCCGCAGGGTGGGATAACAATTCGATATTATGAATTTGCAGCTCGTAGCGTTTGCTACCGTCGCGCGTTTCGCCTGCTACTACTTTACCCGTAATTTTTGCCGCGCATTCTTCCTTTACGTCGTCGCTCATGCGATAATCGGAGAAGCTTTCCGCGTACACGCATTGAATGGTTTCGCGTGCCGTTCTTACGATGATAAACGCAAAATCGGACATCATACGAATGTTATGGATCGTACCCTTGATGGTGACGATTTGGTCCTCGTATTTTTCAAAATCCGCAAAAGCTACCGTCGTTTGTTGAAGTTCACCTTTGATTGCCATAAAAAATAACCCCTTTTTTGAAAAAATCTTATCTATATTATTTTAATGCGATTGACAAAAAAAAGCAAGTATTTTATAATAGATTTACATAATTTTTTTTGTTCGTGGAGTGTAAAAGCTATGCGCGTACTTGCCATCAACGATATATCTTGCGTGGGGAAATGCTCTTTGAGTGTGTCCGTTCCCATTATTTCCGCGTGCGGCGTCACCTGCGACGTGTTGCCCACCGCACTTCTTTCCACCCACACGGGCGGTTTTGAAAATTATACCTTCCGCGATTTGACGAGCGATATTCCCGATATTTTAAAGCATTGGAAATCGCTTGGTATTACGTTCGATTGTATTTACAGCGGTTATTTGGGCAATATCGAGCAAATTGAGTTGGTAGCGCAAATTAAGCGTGAATTTTTAAGCGAAAACGGGCTATTTATCGTCGATCCCGTTATGGGGGACAGCGGCGAGCTCTACGCTGGGTTTACCGATACGTTCGTGGAAAAAATGCGCGAGCTTTGCAAGCAGGCAAATTATATTTTGCCCAACGTCACCGAGGCGTGCTATCTTTCGGGCGTGCCTTACCCCGACGAATGTCAATCGTATCCCACCGCCACCGTGCTGGAAGCGTTAAAAACGCTGTGCGCGCGCCCCATCGTCACGGGGATCCATAAGGGAAGAAATATTTTGGTTTCGTATATAAGCGAAAACGGCGAGCAAAAAGAATTTTCCGCTGAAAACGTGCCGGGATTTTTCTGCGGCGCAGGCGACGTGTTCGCGTCCGCGTTCGTGGGCGCACTCATGCGCGGAAAAAACCAAGACGACGCCGTTTTACTTGCGTCCAAGTTCGTCACAAACGCCATCGTTCGTTCGGCGAGTGAAGTGGAAGATAAGCGGTACGGCTTAAATTATGAAAAGGAAATTTTCGACTTTTTGAAAAATTTGAACGGCTAAATTTTCCTGTTTCATTTGGTTGACAAGCAAACGAGAAAAGAGTATAATAAAGACAAATCTGCGGTGTTCGGAGTTCGGCATATAACGGAATCCACAATATTGATAAGGGAGCAGGTATTCGTTACGATAGGCAAGGTCTGTTTTACGGAAAGTCCGATGCGTAAAGATGCAGCACCCACCTAGCAGACGCTGGGTTCATCTTGTTGTCGAGGTGCGGCACAGGCGGATTGATTTGCATATTTTCGCTCCTTTTGGGCGTTTAAAAACGGACGGTTTTTACCGTCCGTTTGTTTTCGTCTTTTTGCGTTCAACGCATACCTGCCCCATGCGTTTTGTTATTTTAAACACGCTTTAAACACGCGAAGCGCGTTTTGATAACAAATTTTTTCAACTTCGCCCGTTGAAAAGCCCGCCCGATCGATTGCTTGCACCAAACGAGGCAACTGGTCGGCAAAATTCATCCCTAAATCGGTAGAAATTCCGTCGTAATCGCTCCCCAAAGCGATATTGTCCAGCCCGATTTTTTCTTGGATATATTGGATATGTTTTATCACCCAAAAAATAGTATCCCTGCCCAGCTTAGCATCATCGTTTAAGAAATATTTTGCATAATTCATACCCATTACGCCGCCGTTATCGGCAAGTTTATACAGCATATCGTCGGTAAAGTTGCGGATATGTCTGCACACTCCGCGCGCGTTGGAGTGTGAGGCGATAATCGGCTTGTCGCTTAAAGAAATGACGTCGTAAAAGCCCGCGTCGGAAAGGTGGGAAACGTCTACTATCATTCCCTTTTTATTCATTTCCTTTACGAGCGCTTTTCCAAAATCCGTCAAGCCTTTATCGGTAACGGGCGTGATATCGTCGCAGCGACCGTCCTCTAAAAATTTACCGCGGTTGTGATGTCCGATTTGGTTGGCGTAATTCCAAAGCAGGCACACCATACGCACGCCGCGATCGTATAAAATATTCAGCGTATCGAAACTTTCGCCGATGGGCGCGCCGTCTTCCATCGTTAAAATTGCGGAAATTTTACCCTCTTTTTGATTTTTTAAAATATCCTGATAGCTATACGCCGCACGCAAACGCTCGCACGTTTTCAGTTCGTCGTAATACACGTCGATCATACGCATACACGTTTCGTAAGGGTTCGCGTTATGCGCGTGCGCAAAAATCGCGAAACATTGCGCCAAATAATTGCCTTTGACGAGCTTTTCTTCGTCGATTTGTAAATGCGATTTTTTTAAGGAAATGCTTTCCCCTTTTTGCCTTGCCGTATCGATTTTCCAAACGGTGTCGCAATGCAGATCGAATATCATAACGCGCTCCTTGATCGCTTTTCTATATTCTATCATATGATAAAAGAAATTGTCAATGCCCGCAAGGAAAATATTACTCTTTTTTTATTTCGTTTTCGTAGCGGCTGGGCGTTTTTTAACGGCTTTTTCCCGCTTTTCCTTTTGCTCTTTTAATACGCCGCGCACGGCTTCGCACTCTTCTTCCCCCCATTCGTCAAAGGGAATTTGCAACTGCTTTTCGTACCATTTAATGGTTTTTTCCACGTCTTGCACTCCCCAAACACGAATCAGCTCTTTCTCGGTAATGGGCGTAAAATCTTTGCTCGCTTGCGGTAGATCCTCGCCTGCATAGATATAAAGCCCCAGCCCAAACATAGCAAGGTTTTTGGTCAAACACCGCATAATGGTTTTGTTGATTTCCGTCATTTTCGGCTGTAAAATCGCATTATTGCGCATATCCATCACGGGCAGCCACATTTCGTACGTTCTATCCCCTGCCGTTACCTGCGTTTGCACCATATATCCCATTTTTTCATTCCCCGAACAAAACGTGCCGTCAAACTCGTTCACTTTATACGTCGCTTCGGGATATACCTTCTTAAATTCCGCCCACGCATACGCCCACGAAAGGTAGGTTAAATTGCCCTTTTTTTCCGTTTTATCGTTGACGTTGATGGCGTAAACTTCTTCAAATTTCCCCATAGTGATTTTTCCCCCTTTTGACAGTTTGCGCCGTTTTGTGAAAGTATATACCCATCGAATAAAAACGGAGCGTACCGCCGCTCCGTTTACGTTTATTTGTGTAAATACGTTTTTAATATCTCCATCAATTCGTCGGTAATAACGTGCTCGATACGGCAAGCGTTTTCTTCCGCTACTTCTTGATTTGCGCCGAGCTTTACAAGCACTTGCGTAATAATGCCGTGCCGTTCGTATATCTCTCGCGCCTTTTTTTCTCCCGCTTGCGTAAAACAAATTTCACCGTTTTTTGCAATGGCTATATAGCCGTTGTTTTGCAATAAATTTACCGCACGCGAAACGCTGGGACGCGAGTAATCCAGCTCGGTCGCAATATCAATCGAGCGTACGCTGCCGCCTCTTTGCTTTAAAAGCAAAATCGTTTCCAAATACATTTCTTCCGATTCGTGATATCTCATTCTTTTCCCCTATTTTGTATTTTCGTCCGTTTGTTCCTCGTCCGCGATCGTTTTTACTCCCTCGCAACCACCGCAACTACCCTTTTTTGCTCCGCAAGAATCGGCAAACGGACAACCGATACATTTTTTACCGCTTTTTTTCGATTTTACGATATATACGATCGCACCGACGATTACGAGCGCAATCAAGGCAATCGCTACGATTTCCCCGGGCGTCATTTTGTTGCCCCTTTGCGATTTTTTGCAATCAGCCACGCAAACACGCCTGCTACCGCGAGTGTAACTGCCCAACCCACGATGGGCATCCATACCGCGCCGAGTGAGCCTTGCGTAAACAGCGTACCGAAAAAGAACGTTAAAAACGATACGATAAACCCTACGGCAAACTGCAAGCCGATACCCGCCCAGAACCATTTTCTATCGCCTATTTCCGCATGCATCGCGTCGATTGCCGCAAAGCACGGGGGCGAGAATAAGTTAAACGCTAAAAACGCGAGTGCGGCAACTTTCGTAAGCCCGAATACCGCCGCAATTTCACCGCCAGCAACGCCTTCCATAATAATCAAATCGTCCATATTAATCAGGTTCGTGATACCAAAGCACACGGCAAGCGTACCTACTACGTTTTCTTTTGCAATGAATCCCGTCACCGTCGCCGCCGCCAGTTGCCAAGCGCAAACACCGATTATAGGCGCAATTACGTACGCAAACGGCGTTGCGATATCGTGCAAAATCGAATCGCTTGCATTTTCCGCGACAACAAAACTCCAATTAAACGTCTGCATAACGTGTACGATGAAATTGCAAACCAAAATAATCGTTCCCGCTTTTACGATATACGACCAACCGCGCGCCAACATCGACTTACAAGCCGACCAAAGGTTGGGCAGCTTATACTCGGGCAATTCCATGATAAAGAAGGATTTTTTGCGTTTATAACCGGTAATCGCGTGCACGAGCAACGCACAAAGCAGAATAATCAAAATTCCGCAAAAATACATAATCGTACCCACCCAAGCCGACTCGCCGAAAAACGCGCCGGCAAACAGGGCGATTACGGGCAATTTTGCACCGCAGGGCATAAACGGCGCTAACATCGCCGTCGTTTTGCGCTCGCGTTCGTTTTTAATCGTTCTACACGCCATAACGCCGGGGATCGCGCAACCCGTGCCGACTACGAACGGAATAATCGATTTTCCCGACAAACCCACTTTTTTGAATATCGGGTCAAGCACTACCGACGCGCGCGACATATACCCGCAGTCTTCGAGTAGTGCGATTAAGAAATACATAACCATCACGAGCGGTAAAAAGCCGATGACCGCTATAACTCCGCCGATGACGCCGTCCACGAGTATGGACGCCCAAATACCCAGCTCGCCCGTTTCAGGGTTAGCAAGTAAAGTAGCAACCCATTCTTGCCCGATTTCCAAAAACCCGCAGAAGGTATCCGCAATCCAAGGTCCAACCCACGCTTGCGAAATTCCAAACACGAGAAACATAACCACCGCGAAAATAGGCAACCCCAACCACTTGTTGGTCAAAACCGCGTCAAAATCGTCCTGCCAAGTGCGCTGCCCCGTATGTACTTTGCGTGTTTCTACCTTTTCGACAATCATTTTCACAAACTCGAAACGATTTCTATCCGCACGCTCTACCACTTCCTTATCCGTAAGGTCGATATTCCCTTGCGAAAAAGGTGCTGTTTGCGTTTTCCCGCGCGCGGATACCGCCGCCTGTACCGCAGTCTTTAAACCGCCCGCCGAAACCGAAACCGTTTGCACGACCGTACAACCCAGCTCTTGCGAGAGTTTGTTTACGTCGATGACCGTTTCCTTTTTCTTATTTACGTCCGCTTTGTTGAGTGCGACCACTACGGGGATACCCAGCTCTAACAGTTGCGTAGTAAAAAACAAACTACGGCTTAAGTTCGTTGCGTCTACGATGTTGATAATAACGTC
>JAZSMB010000017.1:0-10207 GCA_045535685.1 Candidatus Scatosoma sp. | reverse complement strand
CTTATTTTAATTTTGCCTTACGCAATCCAAGTCAAGAATTGTTCACTTGTGGAAATGGTCAACCGCTCCGTTTCGCTAGAAGCGATAATAATCTCGCCGCCGCCGTCTAAATATTTCTCAATAAACGCAATCGTTGTTGACGGAACTCGATCAATAGATAGGATACAATTTTCCCCTACGATAATCGTATCGGGAATAACGTTTCTGGGATCCCCTAATACTTCCGCAATAGTGTCAAGAGTCATATATAGCTTAACCGCCTCCTCCTCTTGCTCCAAGATAAGCGAGAAATCCAACGTAGTATCCGCATTAAATACAGACGCCCACCACAGACTTATTTCGCCCTCTATGTCTCCCCCTACGTAATAATCGTACGTCGTTATCGCATATTGAACGCACGGCTCGACCGTGATATTTTTCCTGACTACACAATCGTCTAAACATTCTGTCTTTTCGCCGTCCACCAACCAGTATAACACCTTACCCACACCCTTTACGTTAGGCGATAAAACATTCTGCCACCAAGTCGTAGGAATTTCCAAAGGGGAATTTCGCTTGACTTCCCAAGTGTCAATTGAATACGCCGCTTCAGCTACATCCCACGTTTTTTGCGGAATTTTCAGCGTAATCTTTGCGTTTAGTATATTCAGCGTTTGTTTACCGTAAATCAAGTGTTCACAAGTATTATTATCGTCTTTGGTGGCAACGACGGTTTCCACTACCCGATGGCGCGCCAAAACATCGTTTGAATAATACCACGCGTCCAAATAGACGGCATTATTTACAACCTCCCAGTGCTGCGCAATGTGATTGTACGTTTCTTTCCATTCCGACGGCGCTGATTCCCAAACAATATTTTCTTTATTGTGATACGGATAAATTTTACCATCGCAATAAACGGTCATTTTTACCGTATTATCAAAGACAAATCCTTGTTTGGGCAATACATACACGGACGGTTGCGTTTGCGACGTTTTCGGTTTCGCCGCGTACACGGTACCCTCTATTTCGCAATTTTTGATCATACCAAAGTTATGCTCTACCAGTCCGTAAAAATCCGTTTGTACCGGTTTATCTTGACTGTTTTCAATTTTGATTTTCAAGCCGTCAATATATCCGTGATTTTCTTTCATGAAAGCACGTATATAACCGCTTACGGTAGGCTTTTCATCCAATTTCCACGTCAACGTATAACCATATGGATTGATCAACGTACCGTAAAAATTACTGATTTCGTAGCCGAGCTGATCAGATGCCCATTCGACGTCGTGCGTTAGGATATAATTATTACGGTTGCCCCCTTCAACAAGCATTTCTTTGGGATCGTCAGGCAACGCTTGAAAACGACTTTCATTCCCTTCATACACACATATCACTGCAGTAAAACTATGCCCAGTATATTGTTGCATTTGCTCATAACTATGTTTTTCATCCCCCTCAGGTATATATTCATTCGTTATAAAGATATATTCAAAAGTATATACACCCGTTCGCGTACCTTGTATATAACCGTTCTCGTCTAAATACAAATGATTTGTACCCTTATCGTTGTATCCATCCCCTACAACGTCGTTTTCATATAAATCGGTAAGACTGCGCGCTCCGTACGAATACGTGTACGATTCAAACCAATGACCGATGACCACCGACGAATACTCTTCAAATACGTCGCGTATATGCGTTTTTTCTCCGCGTCGAATATATACGATATCGTTTGCTCGATATGTCTTTGTTTTCTTTGTCACCCAAATATTATAGGGCCAGCCGCAAATAAACAGCGTTAGCGCAACGGCTACTATGCCCACGCAAATCAAAAACCAAATTGTAAACTTACGTTTTTTTGCCGTTAATCGCATACCTGTCCCCCTTGTTTTTGTTTTTTAGCAGCTTTTTCCCTGCTTGCGTATTCATACGCCGTATTTTCCCCGCGATATAAAAAGCCGATAGAGAGAAACGAGAATATTACGATAAACGCCGCACCTAAAAGTTTCCAAATATTCGTGATATCCCAGCATAAATCATAGCGTAAAACGCGTACTCGATGCGGTATATCAGTAGAAGACGTAATATACTTTGAAAATGCATCCCAAGTGATATATCCTTGCGGAATCGAAATAGCAAACGGTTCAGCTGCCCACCAAAACCCGATATTGGGTAATCTCGCCGCCAAAACAACCGCAAATATAACCAACAGCAATGCTAGCGCAAATACAATGAGCCATACCACTTTAAGCAGCAAGTTTTCGCGAGAATGCACTACGGTATGTATAAATGCAATTATTGCGTACGTCATCGTTGCGCTTACCCCGACCGATACGCCAAACAAGCCGTACCAGCCACTCTTTCCTTGAAATGCGAACAACGTCTTTTGCGCAATCACGTGCATATTTTCTATGCCTGCGCCTTGATATATCCCCAATAATACACTCCCGACAACGACAAAGAGTGTGATATATACAAAACTCAACGCAAACGCAAAGAAACTACGAACCCAAAAGAGTTTTGTGCGCGGAATACGCATTTTTTCGTACAATTTTCGCATGGAAAACGTGCGATAGCCCAGCGCCAACAACGTTGAACCGTAAAAAGCGTATCCACCGATAGAAACCACTTTATCGTAAACGACGACAGACTCCGCACGAGCGGGTAAAGCAAGTAAAACGATTGCTACGACGATTAAAAACATAGCCAAAACCGCCAAAAGTGGCAGTATGCATTTTTTAAACTCGTACGTAAACACTTTTGCGCTATTCTTATTCATGCACGTTCTCCTTATAAAATGCTTGTATACTTTGCCCTGTCGTAGCCACGATTTCTTCGCTATCGTAGTAATCGGATAGACCCTCGTCGGATAAAATATAAAACCCGTCTATCAGCGTTTCCACTTCTTTAATTTCGTGTGTTGCAATGATAAACAACCTATCTTCGCGTATTTCGCGAATAAGCGTTTGCGCCATTCGCTCTCGCCACTCTATATCCAAATGCACAAACGGTTCGTCAAAAAGGCAGACGCTTGCGCCGCTGTACACCGTAAGCAGGAATTTGAAATACTGACGCATACCCGATGAAAGCGTAGGTAGAATACTACGCAAACCAATCCCCGCCAAGCACAAATCCCGTTCGATTGCCGTTATATTGAGTGCGGGCGTAAACGTCGCGTGGAACTTAATGATATCTTTAACGCACATATGAGCGGGATATATGCTATCTAAGGACATATATGCAACGTCTGCAAAGTCCTTTTTATATACCTCGCCCGAAAAATAACCCTCTAACCCCGAAAGAATGCGAAACAGCGTAGTTTTGCCCCTGCCGTTTAGCCCAAAAATCCCTATAATTTTATTTCCGCCTTGAACAAAGCTTACGTCACATAAAACTTGTTTTTTGCCGTATTTTTTACTGATTTTGTGTCCGCCAAACATAACATACCCTCCTCGACCACCAAATCCAAAAATTCGCGTTGCGATACGCCACACGCCTGCAATGAACGCCAAAAAATCGTTAACTCCGTCCGCAAATATTCTTTACGTTTCGCTTGTAAATACGCTACGTTTTGAGAAACGAATTTCCCCAAAGTACTGTCCGTATAAATCAGCTTCTCTTCTTCCAAAACAGCGTACGCTTTTGTGATAGTGTTAGGATTTACCGAACAATACGCCGCCTGCTCGCGAATAGGTAAAATTTTACTGCCAGGTGTAAGTTTTCCGCTAAAAATTTGCTTTTTAACGTGAGAAACTATTTGCGATACAATCGTTTGATTACTGTTAAAATCCATATTACCTTTCCTCCTTACATATTGTATACTTGTACTACTCTAATAATACAAGCACGGGTTAAAAAAACGGACTTCCGTCCACGTTATCTTACATACATTATAGCACTTTTTTTACATTTGTCAAGGGGAAAAGAAAAAAAATGTCAATATTTTATTTTTCATCCATTGATCGCAATAACAAATTACGTTATTTAACGTATAATCAACCGTCGGCTATCCTTTATGGATAACCGACGGTTTAATTGCTATTCATCTAAATAATGTACAAATCTAAACCAGTCGCTTGTTAAGATTAACCAGTTCGAATTATACGTCTTTGGCTTAACAAAGCAACCCAAATCAACAAATAATATATAACCGTTAGATGGAAAAATAACTGTCCGTCAATTACTTTTCATTTTATTATATTTCTTTCTAATTATTTTTTAACTAATTTCGCGGGATAATTGAGTACGTCCGTGCCGTTATGGTTGGTGAGAATAGCAAACTCGTTTTCCGTTAAAACGTACGGCTGCGTTTTGTCGTCGTTATTGAAGATGGCAACGTAGTGATTCCCCCACGCCTCTCCGTCCTTTTCAATGGCCATCGGCTCGCTCCAATGCAGCATATCCGTGCTCGTGCGCACGTACATTACGTCGTCGACAAGCTGCTTTCTATACGGTCCCGGGCTGATGAGTACGGACGACATAATAAAGCAGCCAAGCGGCTCAGAATACACGACTTTTGCATGCCAAGAATTTTTGACAAGCGCCGTTTCACGACCAAAATTCCCTGCTTCTGAGAATGCGCCGTCGTAATATTTGACAAAATCGCCAAACGTGCCGTCGTCGCGAAGTCTGCTCCGCGCTACGTACACGTCGCAACCGTCCCAACCGCCTTGTTTCATATCCACGCGCACGATATTATAGAAAATGTAGAAAAACCCTTCTTTATGGTCGATAAAGCAGCTAAAATCGCCGCTACCAAGCGAAATAATCCCTTCTTTTTGCCCGATAACGTTGACGTTTTGCGGATCGGGATTATACAGCTGCGTAAAGCATACGTGATCGCCCGATAATACCCATCTATCGAACGTCCACGTTCTTCCCTCATCGTCAGAATGCATCATGCCGATATGTCTAAAATCCGAATCGAATCTCGGCGATTGATTAACAAGCTGTCCCCAAGCGTCGTACTCCGTGCCGTGGCATTTCCAACCGCATTCGTTATGGAAGAAACAGAAAAAGCGGTGGGTATTCGGGCAAATATACAGTCCAAACGGCCAAATGCTGCCCCTTGCCTTTACACCCTCGGGATAGCGAACGCCGTCAAACGCAAAGTCTGCGTGGCCCGTGCAAAAGTTTTGTTTGATGGGGTAAACTTCTTTCAAATCCCCAACGCAAGTACCGCAAAGCATACTAATATGCCCCTTATGCGTATGACCGCTCATCGCCCAAAGCTTGCCGTCTTTATCGCGATACATGGGCGTGGTGCCGTCTTGGTAAATACCTACTTGATGGTTCATACCCGTAAGTGACGGTTCGCCGATTTGGAAATGATAATCGTTTAAAAGGTTTTTCATAATAATTTCTCCTTGCGCGTTTCATCGCTCCTTATCGTTTCATTTTCTCCGCTAAAACAGGCGCGACCGCCTTTGCCATTTTATAAAAGCCCAAATCGTTGGGGTGACAGCAATCTACCGTGCACGTTTCCCAGTCCGTCCCAAACATACTTTCGCCGTCAATAAACGCTACGTTATCCCCGCGCGCTTTCGCTTGTTTGTACGTATCGTAAATGATTTCTCTGCGTTTTTCATACCCTGCCGCCGCATATTGAAAATCGGGAGCGGATAATATAATCACGGGAATATCAGGGTGTTTTTTACGAATGATCTCGTACATGGGTGCGTGTGTTGCTTGTAATTGCTCCAAAGTGCGTGCATTGTGATCGTAGTCGTAAACGAATACGCTCATATCCAAATCGGCGATATATTCCGCCATTTTTTCTTCGCCTTTGGCGTTCCCCGAAAAACCTAAATTGACATAATCGAAATTCAGCCAACGCGACAACATAGACACGTAATCGTTGCCAGAGTGCGACGCACAGCCCCCTTGCGTTATCGACGAGCCGTAAAACACGACGGGCTTTTTATTAGGATATTCGTCCGCTTTTTCGAGTGTCGTGCCGTCTTTGACGCCGATATACAGCGTTTTTACGTTGTTATACGACGGAAAATAAATATCGATACTTTTCAGCCCCTCATCGCGGCGGCGTAAAATTTCTTCAAACATTACCCACTCGCCGTTCGCCGCGTTTATTTCTTCTTGTTCAGGGCATTTGAACCCTTGAAAGCAATTATCTATATACAAGGAAAACGCCGTCATAGCGGTCAAACCAAGATTTGCCGTCGGCTTGCACGCATACACTTCCGCGCGAATAGCAATATACGGCGAATCGGTTTTAAAACGCAATCTGCCCCCTGCCGTGTTTGCGGATAATACTTCTACCCCTGCGCTCACTTCTTTTGCAATCGCTTTCGGTATTCTGCGATAGCAATTTTCCTGTTCGTCATAGTAAATTCCGTGCAAGGAAAACGGCGTTTCCGTAGCACTTTTCCAAACCACGTCCTGCTCCTTGACGCGCACCGTTAAAAAGTTTGCGTCTAATTGTCTGATATCCATATCTTATACCCTCGCAAGCGTGTTGCCAGCCTCTCTCCCGATCATTTCCATTGCCTTATTGTTGTAATGCCCTTCTGCTTGCGGGTTGATATATTCTTGCTTTTGGCTAAGCTCCACGCAAACGCGCGTGAGCATAACAAAATCGTTATCCTGCTCGACCGCTCTTTCCTGCGCGCGCATAATTTGTTCATTGTAAATCATTTTATCTTGCTCGGTATCGTCAGGGTTCATATTCCACGCGCCTTGCGCTAAAAAATATCCCATTTTAATAATACCGAATTTTTCTATCCCAAACTGCGCTTTGAGTTGGTTCTTATATTCGATCAAACGGCTTAAATACTCGTCTTCGCCCGTGTGAATGAGCGCGTCCGATTCCCCTTGCAACCATACGTAGTAGATATGCTCGATTTTGCCCTGCTCTTTGGCTTTTTCAATGCCTTTGGCAATCTTGCGTCTTGCGTTGTAAGCATGCTGCGTGCCGTGCAGCCAGTCGCCTAAAACCGTATTCCCTTTCGCCGCGTGAATAGCCACAATTTCCCTGCCCGTTTGAGCATTATAAGCCCTGCAAAATGCAGGAACGAGGCACCCATGTCCGAGATGAGCTTGTGCGCACCACTTTTCCCCGCGTAAATCTTCCCCGACGGGATGTTGCAAAGAAATCAGCTCGTTTGTCTTATAACGGTATTCGAGCGCGCCTTGTACGGGCGTGTTATTTTCGGGTAAACATTCCGTTTGACCTTGCATATTGCTTTGTCCGCCAAAAATGATTACGTCCATTTTCTTTGCTCCTTAAACGGATAATATCCCCACCGCTACCGTGCCGATGAGTACGCCCAGCCATTGCCACCAACGCATATCTTCTTTGAATACGTATTTGGAAAACACCGTTACGATAATCAAGCCACCGACCGCTAACACGGGATAGATGATACTCGGCGAAAGCGTACTTGTAGCAAGCAAAATCACGCATACGTTGAGCATAACGTTCATGCCGCCGCCAAACGCGGGATAATACCACGACGTTTTTACAAGCTTTTTCGTATCCCCTTTTTCGCTAACGAGATACAAGACAAAACACATCAACGCAGCAAGAAAGGTCGCTACTACCATTAAAAAGTTGCCGTACTGTCCGTTAAACGCCGTTTGTTGCGTGCGTTGCGTGATCGACGCGCCTGCATTCCCGACAAACGCCATCAAGGCAAATACAACCCATTTCCAACTGATTTTCTTTTCGTCGTTTTTGCCCTTGTATAAGCAAAGCCAAAGCGATACCACAATCAATACCAAGCCAACCGCCGTGAGCCAAATAAACTTCGTATCCCAAAAGAGAAATCCCCACGCCGTCACGCCTACGAGCGAGAGTTGCAGCGCAAGCGACGTCAATACGACAGGACCTGTTTTGAGTGCGTAAATATTCCCGATCATGCACATCGCAAACGAAATTGCAAACACGATGGCGTACGGCAACACCGCAAAATCGTAAGTTCTATCAAACAAGAACATAACCAGCCAGCACAAAAATATCGTGACTTGCACCAAAAAGGTATAAAGGGACGCGCTATTTTTCTCGTTTGCGTTTTTGCGGTTGTAAAACGCCGCGATTATGTTCGTGGACGCTACGCCAAGCGTTGCTAAAATTAAGTATAAATATGGCATAATTTTTACATTAAAATAAACGAACTTTTTTATATTTTCCTTATTTTTTTAATAGGAAATTTATCAATAATATGGAAAAATGTGGAAACTTTTAAAAAATAATTTCTTTTTTCACTTGTATTATATCATATAATCTAAAGTTTGCGATAAAAATTATATGTACTATCTTTTAATCGATTGACAATCTTATGATTATGTAGTATAATGGCACTATGAGAAACATTGTATTAAACTCTTTACCAAAAGTTTTATTCGCCCACAACGTGAACTGTTCCGTTTATGATAAGATGCTGATTTTAAGAAAACAGTTTATCGAAATTGGGTACGTGGCAAGCGGTGAATTTCAGTTATCTAACGCCCAAAATAGTATTACTGTACAAAAAGACGACGTTTATATTATTGCGCCTACTCTTCCCACACGCAGTAAAGCCATAACCCCCAGCGAGCATCATACCGTCGGTATTTACGTGGATCATGATTTAGTGAACTTATCCGCTCTTGAATTAATTAAAAAACCAAGATTAGGGATACATATAAAAACGCTTATTGACGAATTGATTATTCATTATCAAATGTATCCGCGCCCGAACACGAAAAGTTATGCGCTTGCCTGTTCGCTTATTGATTATATTTGCTTGGCATTGAATGAGGAAACGGCCGACGCAGAACCTTCTGGCGAGCTGGTATACGTCAATAAAATCAAGCTTTACGTTTCCCAACATATTACGCAGCCCATTCGTTTGCAAGACATCGCCGATCGTTTACATCTTTCCGTGTCTTACGTGTGTATTGTCTTTAAGAAAATAACAGGACAATCGATTATATCGTATATCAACAATACGAAAGTGGAATTATTGAAATCGCTTATGCTCCATAGAGGGCTTTCATTAAAAGAAGCCTGCCCGCACGTAGGAATCTCCGATCCATCGTATGCAAGCAAGCTCTTCAAAAAAATTCATAAATCATCTGTGCGTAGTTATAAATCTTCCACTAGATAAAATCCCCTTTTCTCTCACCTTTGCCTCTCAGAAATCTTCCCGAAAAAATGATAAAACCAAACGGTTGAGTGTCAGGCGTGTGCTTGTCAGGATACAAGTGGCGGCGCTGCGCGCCGCCAGACAAGCACACACCAACCACGAGAAAAAACAACCAAAGAAACGAAAGAACATCGAACAGCGTCGTTTGCCGCTAACCCGCTTGGCAAACTGACGCTCTTTTTTTCGACATCCACGTTTTCGTTTAACCCCTTTGACGTTATCCGTCTTTTCTCCGCTTAGCAAGGCGTTCGTTTTTTGTCTACCCACACTTTTCCGCAAAGACGATATCTCCCCAATTTTAATTTACGAACATTTGTTTGCTGTTTTTTGGCGTTTTATGCTTGTCCTTGAGTAAATATCCGTCTCAAATTTTTTCGCGCGTTTTTGCCCTGTTTTTATGCGTTGACTGTTTTTGAAACCGACCTTACTATTATTGAGTAAAAATAATGTCCACGAAAAATGGGCATTTGGCTGTTAGGCGTGTGCTTGTCTTTTGATACAAGTTATACCCCTTATCCTATATGGTTTTCCCCTTAACGTGTAAATCGCTTTCTGAACACAGCGTGTGCCTATATATACAAGTAAAGATATTTCTCTCCGATTTTGCTTTTGGTTGTGGCTATGCTAGCATAGGATAATCCGAAAGTAAACGTAAAAAAATTCTTGCGTGTTTTTTAAGGCGATACTGTACAATGTCGTATGAGGAATTGCGTTGATATTTTCGAGGGAGAAAAAGGCACTTTTTTGAGATAATAGTAAATCCTATTATAAGAAAAAGTAACGCATTTATCCCCGAAAATAGTAGCAAGTCCTTTTATGTTATTTGTGCGGTATCGCCTTCGTTGTTGCTTGTTTTGAGCAACAATTTTTTTATTATTCGTTGACTTCCGGAAATACTTCAACTCGTACATGGTATGCCTCTTTATCCTATGCGTCGTTGCCCCTGCCCAAAAGGCAAAAGATAAAATCGGAGGTAAATTATGTATCCATCTAACAACCCTTATAACGTATTATCGGAAATCATCTCTTTCGAGAACGTGCAACAAATGGGCGAAATGATCGCCCTGAAAACTGTTCGT